>NZ_RZPL01000316.1:0-6229 GCF_004022805.1 Mesorhizobium sp. M7A.F.Ca.CA.002.04.1.1
GTCCAAGCGGCCTGCCGCCGACACGGGCGGATCTGTATCGATAGCTTACAGGAAGCGCATCGCGTCGCCGACTTCGACGCGCGCCGGCCTGTCGACCGTGCAATAGACGCCGAGATTATGGGCGTTGTGACGGACCAGGTTGCGCAGGATCGCCGGATCATGGTCGAAGCCATCCTGGGCGACAATGGTGAAACCGCAGCGGCGGCAGGGTTCCGAGATGGTCAGCAGGAGATCGCCGACGGCAAGCTTGCGGCCGATCCATTCCGTTTCGGGAAACGAGCCTTCGATGGCCGCCATGTCGACAACGATGTTGGGGCGGAAGCGGCGCGGGTCGGCGACCCCTTCCGGGTGCAATGCTTTCAGGCGTGCCAGCGAAGCCGTGGTCAATAGATGAATCGGCGCCTTGCGGTAGCGCTCCGCGGTCAGCGGGCCGGAATAGTCAGGCCCGGCATTCTCGCGGCGAAACGGACGGAGCGAGGCCTCGAAGCCGAGATAGGCCGACACCGCGCGGTCGCTCTCGATGCTTGGCGCGGCCAGCCAGTCGCCCTCGGGAACGGCAATCTCGAGTTCCAGGGTCGGCGACAGCCGGGTGCGGATGCGCGGCACCTTGTGCCATTTCGCGTCGCGGTCCGGTCGTGCGATCTCGTTGTCGGACACGTCGACAAGGCCGAACAGGCGGTCGCCGTCGATGCTCTCGACGTCGACCGAGATTGTTTTCAGGCGCTCGCCGGCAAGCGAACTCGCCGGATAGCGCCAGAGTTCGCTGACAGTGCCCAGCGCGGCCTGCATCAGCTCTTCTTGTTCTGCCGGTTGGCGACCAGATCATCGACGACGGCCGGGTCGGCCAGCGTCGAGGTGTCACCCAGGGCAGAAAAATCGTCCTCGGCGATCTTGCGCAGGATGCGACGCATGATCTTGCCGGAACGCGTCTTCGGCAGGCCCGGCGCGAACTGGATCTTGTCGGGCGAAGCAATGGCGCCGATCTCCTTGCGGACATGGGCAACAAGCTCCTTGCGCAGCTCCTCGGTGGGTTCGGCACCCTTCATCAAGGTGACGTAGCTGTAGATACCCTGGCCCTTGATGTCGTGGGGATAGCCCACGACCGCGGCCTCGGAAACCTTCTCATGGCTGACCAGCGCCGATTCGACTTCGGCCGTGCCCATGCGGTGGCCGGAAACGTTGATGACGTCGTCGACGCGGCCGGTGATCCAGTAATAGCCGTCGGCGTCGCGGCGGCAGCCGTCACCGGTGAAGTACTTGCCCTTGTAGGTCGAAAAATAGGTCTGCACGAAGCGGTCGTGATCGCCATAGACGGTGCGCATCTGGCCCGGCCAGGAATCGGTGATGCACAGATTGCCGTCGGCCGCACCTTCCAGCACCTTGCCCTCGCCGTCGACCAGCTGCGGCTTGATGCCGAAGAAAGGCCGCGTCGCCGAACCCGCCTTGAGGTCGGTCGCACCTGGCAGCGGCGTGATCAGGATGCCGCCGGTCTCGGTCTGCCACCAGGTGTCGACGATCGGCACCTTGCCGTTGCCGACGACGTTGAAATACCACTCCCAGGCTTCCGGGTTGATCGGCTCGCCGACCGAACCCAGCACGCGCAGCGACTTGCGCGACGTCTTCTTCACGTGCGCATCGCCGGCGCCCATCAGCGCGCGCAACGCCGTCGGCGCGGTGTAGAAGATATTGACCTTGTGCTTGTCGATGACTTCCCAGAAGCGCGACTGCGACGGATAGTTCGGCACGCCTTCGAACATCAGCGTGGTGGCGCCGTTGGCGAGCGGGCCGTAGACGATGTAGCTGTGGCCGGTGACCCAGCCGACATCGGCGGTACACCAGTAGATGTCGCCGTCATGGTAGTCGAAGACATATTGGTGGGTCATCGAGACGTAGACGAGATAGCCGGCGGTGGTGTGCAGCACGCCCTTCGGCTTGCCGGTCGAACCCGACGTGTAGAGAATGAACAGCGGGTCCTCGGCCTTCATCTTCTCGGGCTTGCATTCGGCTTTCACCGTCGCGATCTCGTCGTGATACCAGACGTCGCGGCCTGAAACCCAGCCGGTCTTGCCGCCGGTGCGTCGCACGACCACCACCTTTTCGACTTTCGTTCCGGCTTTCGCGGCGATCTCGATCGCCCTGTCGGTGTTTTCCTTCAAAGGGATCGGCTTGCCGCCGCGCAGGCCTTCGTCAGCCGTGATAACGAAGGTCGACTTGCAGTCGTCGATGCGGCCGGCCAGCGCATCCGGCGAGAAACCGCCGAAGACGATCGAATGGACGGCGCCGATGCGCGTGCAGGCCAGCATCGCATAGGCGGCTTCCGGGATCATCGGCATGTAGATGGTGACTCGATCGCCTTTCTTGACGCCGTGTTTCTTCATCACATTGGCGAGCCGGCAGACATGCTCGTAGAGCTCGTTATAGGTGACCTTCTTGTCGTCGTAGGGATTGTCGCCTTCCCAGATGATGGCGGTCTGGTTGCCGCGCTTCTTCAGATGCCGGTCGATGCAGTTGTAGGAAACGTTGGTCAGTCCGTCCTCGAACCATTTGATCGAGACCTTGCCGTCGAAGGAGGTGTTCTTGACCTTGCTGAACGGCTTGAACCAGTCGATGCGCTTGCCGTGCTTGCCCCAGAATTTGTCCGGGTTCTTGACGCTGTCGGCATACCATTTCAGGTAGGTGTCATTGTCGATCAGCGCGTTTTTCTTCCACGCCGGCTGGACGCGATGGACATGAACCTCGGACATTCCTGACTTTCCTCCCGAACCAATCGCCGGCTTGAAATGCCGGCGGGATCGCGGCGACACGGCCGCGAATTCGGCGGCATTATTACCAGTTCCGCCGTTACGGCAACATTAGACGTTGGATTCGCGCGGCGGGATGCCGCAGGGAGCTTCTCCAGGGCTGTCAGCACTCGAAGAGGTGCGCTGCTAACCGCATGTTTTCGCAAGCTAAAGCCGGTTCAGATGAAGAAAAAATCAATAGACGGTTAATCAGCGGCGCGCACAATCAGCCGTGGGAGGACAGGCGAATCAACCTGGGGACCGTCATGCGCGACCATGCCGAAATGGACCTGATGCTCAAAGGCTATGGCTTGACCACTGCCAAGATTCTTTATCACTTTCCCGATCACCCGCATCTGCTGCAGAGCTTCATCTGGCAGGACTACGATCTCGCGCCGAAGTTTCCGGTGCTGATCAAGTTCATCGAATTCTGGAAGGCCAAGCTGGACGGGCCGCTGCATTCGATCAGCTACACCCACCAGAAGCTGATCGCGCCGAATGAATGGCGCAAGGTGGATGGGGAGTTTGTGCTGCACTAGGGGCAAGTTTCGCAGCAACGGCTTCTTGAGGTCGGCGTTCTACGACGCCCCCCTCTGTCCTGCCGGACATCTCCCCCTCAAGTGGGCAGATTGGCAGCTCCACCGACAACGCCGCCCCTTGTTACGCCTGCGATTGGCGAAAGTCGCCGCGACATCCGATCTCCCCCCTTGAGGGGGAGATGGCCGGCAGGCCAGAGGGGGGCGCTGGCCCGCGAACCTTGCGCCATGACGGCCCGATGCGCTCAAACCACCGGCGGGTTCAACCGGGCAAAGCCTTCCTGCCGCCGATACGGGAAGTACGGGTAGGGCGCGGTGACTTCGCTTGCCGCGTCGAGCTGCCTTATCTGCCCCGGCGTCAAGGTCCAGCCGACGGCGCCGAGGTTCTGGCGCAACTGCTCCTCGTTGCGGGCGCCGATGATGACCGACGATACGGTCGGGCGCTGCAGCAGCCAGTTGATGGCGATCTGCGGCACGGTCTTGCCGGTTTCCTCGGCCACGACATCGAGGGCATCCATCACTCGATAGAGATGCTCGTCCTCGACCGGCGGACCGAAGCTTGCCGTGTCGTGCAGCCGGCTCTTTTCCGGTAGGGACTGGCCACGGCGGATCTTGCCGGTCAGGCGGCCCCAGCCAAGCGGGCTCCACACCAATGCACCGACGCCCTGGTCGAGGCCGAGCGGCATCAGCTCCCACTCATAGTCGCGGCCGACCAGCGAATAGTAGACCTGATGGGCGACATAGCGCGGATAGCCTTGGCTGTCGGCTTGCGCCAACGACTTCATCACTTGCCATCCGGAGAAGTTGGAGACGCCGACATAGCGCAGCTTGCCGGCACGGATCAGGTTGTCCAGCGTCGACAGCACCTCCTCGATCGGCGTGCCGGCATCGAAGGCGTGTAGCTGCAAAAGGTCGATGTAGTCGGTGCCGAGGCGCCTCAGCGCATCATCCACGGATCTGATCAGCCGCGAACGTGACGAGCCGTAATCGCCCGGCCCATCGCCCATCGGCAGCGCGGTCTTGGTCGAGATCAGCACGGCATCGCGGCGGCCTTTTATCGCGTC
Organism: Mesorhizobium sp. M7A.F.Ca.CA.002.04.1.1; assembly: GCF_004022805.1. Taxonomy (NCBI): domain Bacteria; kingdom Pseudomonadati; phylum Pseudomonadota; class Alphaproteobacteria; order Hyphomicrobiales; family Phyllobacteriaceae; genus Mesorhizobium; species Mesorhizobium sp. M7A.F.Ca.CA.002.04.1.1. The sequence goes on from NZ_RZPL01000316.1 coordinate 4,381, forward strand.
GCCAAGCACCTGTTCAGAAGCGCCGTTCGAATAGACGTCGGCCGTGTCGAACAAATTGACACCGGCCTCCAGGCAGATGTCGATCAGCCGCCGCGCTTCCCTGGCGTCGCTGTTGCCCCAGGCGCCGAACAGCGGGCCGGAACCGCCAAAGGTTCCCGCGCCGAAGGAGAGTGCGGGCACTTTCAAGCCCGATGCACCGAGACGTCGATAATCCATCTTTTTACTCCTGGTGGTATGAAGGGTGTCGGAAGCGGGTTTGCCGAGGGTAGTCACGAGCGGATGGAGGCAGGTGCGCCGAGCGCCGGGGTGCGATCGAGACGCAGCGCCAGGCCCGCCACGCCGAGTGCCGTGAGCGGCAGCAGGGCGGCGACCCAGGTGAGGGAACCCAGACCAAGGCCGTGGGCAATCACCGCGCCGCCAAGCCAGGCGCCTGCGGCGTTGCCGAGATTGAAAGCGGCGATGTTGAAGGACGAGGCGAGGCTCTGGCCGGCACCTTGCGCCTTGTCCAGCACCCACATCTGCAGCGGCGCCACGGTAGCAAAGGCGGCGGCACCGAGCAGGCCGACATAGATGACGGCCATCACCTGGCTGTGGATGGCGAAGGTCATCGTTGCGAGCACCAGGGCCAGCACCACGAGGCTGCCCAGCACGGACGGCCAAGCCAGCGGTCGGCGACCTTGCCGCCAAGCAAATTGCCGGCGATGAGACCGCCGCCGAAGACGAGCAGGATCGGCGACACGGCTGCTTCCTTGAAGCCGCTTATCTCGGTCAGCAACGGAGCGATATAAGTGAAGACGGCGAAGACGCCGGCATAGCCGAGCACGGTGGTGGCGAGGCCGAGCAGGACGGGGGTGCGGCGCAAAACGGCGAGATCGGCGCGCAGGTCGCTCTTTTCGGGCGCCGTCCGGCTGCGTGGCACCAGAGCCAGGATGACGGCGAAGGCGGCCACACCGACCACTGTCACGGCCCAGAAGGTCGCGCGCCAGCCGAAGGCCTGGCCGAGCCATGTGCCGAAGGGCACGCCGAGGATGTTGGCGATGGTCAGGCCGGTGAACATCAGCGCGATCGCCGAGGCTTGTCTGTTGGGCGCGACCAAGCCGGTGGCGACCACCGAGCCGACGCCGAAGAAAGTGCCGTGGGCAAAGGCGGTGATGATGCGGGCGCCCATCAGCGTCCAGTAGTCGGGCGCCAACGCGCAGGCGAGATTGCCGAGCGTGAAGATCGCCATCAGCGCCAGAAGCACGGTCTTGCGCGGCCAGTTGCCGGTGGCGATGGTCAGCAACGGCGCGCCGATGACGACGCCAAGCGCATAGCCCGAAATGAGCTGGCCGGCAGCCGAGATCGAAACGCCGAGATCCTTGCTGACATCGAGCAGCAAACCCATAATGACGAATTCGGTGACGCCGATGCCGAAGGCACCGGCGGCGAGGGCGTAGAGAGCAAGAGGCATGGCGGTTTTCCACTTCGATGCGAAGAGCGCCGTCCCGCGCCCCGACCCCTGAGATCGTGCTTCCCTGCATTGTGAACCAGACTTGCCTTGGGCATATTTTCTGTGAAATAGATTCATAAATGGCCAGGCCCGACATCAATCGCTCCGGCGAGATCGAAGTGTTCGTGCGCGTCGTCGAGGAAGGCAGTTTCTCCTCCGCGGCACGCGCGTTGCGCATGACGCCGTCGGCGGTGAGCAAGCTGATCGCGCGGCTGGAGGCCCGGCTTGGCGCGCGGCTGGTCAGCCGCTCGACGCGAAAGCTGCAACTGACGCCGGAAGGCACAGCATTCTACGAGAGCGGCCTGCGCATCCTTGCCGACATGGCGGCAGCCGAGCAGGAGGCAGCGGCCGGTGCTTCAC
>NZ_RZPL01000317.1:0-6215 GCF_004022805.1 Mesorhizobium sp. M7A.F.Ca.CA.002.04.1.1
GGATGGGGCAGCCGGTGAACTTCCAGCGCGCGGCCCTTCGCATCACGAGCCGAACGCAACACCGCCTCGGCTTCGCGCACGATCTCATATTGTGGGTCGTCCCGATTGTCGGTCCAGCTCAGCACGACCACGCCGGGGCGCACGAAGCAGCAGACGTCGTCGACATGGCCGTCGGTCTCGTCGAAGGCAAAGCCGCGTGGCAGCCAGATGACGGTGTCGACACCGAGATAGTCGCCAAGCTGGCGCTCCACCTCGGCCTTGCCGAGATGAGCGTTGCGATTTCGGTTGAGCAGGCATTGCTCCGTCGTGATGAGCGTGCCCTGACCGTCGCACTGCAACCCGCCACCCTCGGCGATCAGAGGTGCGCGGTAGCGATCCATGTTCTCGATTTCGAGCACTTTTTGCGCCGCAAGGTCATCCAGGTCCCATGGCGAATAGAGGCCGCCGTCAAAACCGCCATAGGCGTTGAAGATCCAATCGACGCCACGCACGTCGCCTTGATCGTTGACGACGAAGTTGGGACCGCTGTCGCGCAGCCAGGAATCATTGGTGGACATCTCCACGACACGCACATGGCCAGGCAATCGCGCTCGGGCATTCTGCCACTGGCGAGCAGAAGCCGCCACCGTCACCGGCTCGCTTTGCGCGATCGCCGCGGCGACATCGGCGAACAGTTTTTGCGCGGGCTTGGCGCCGAGGCGCCAGGTGTCCGGCCGCTCCGGCCAGATCATCCAGCAGCCTGACTTGGGTTCGAATTCGCCGGGCGCGCGAAACCCATCCTGTTTCGGCCTTGTCGAGAGGGTTCGAGGCATCGGGGACCGCCGGGAAATGGAGTGATGACTTGCCCGGATCAGACTTTTTTGGGACCTTGTCCGTCAATGTCCCATTTGGGATATCGGTGTAGGCGGCTGGCACCTGTTGCGGAATGGCATTGCCTTCCCAAGGTGATCGGCGCAAATCTTGACCGGACGGCGCATGCCGGTGACGCAAGCAGTCGACGAAAGGGGAAAGCGGATGGATGCGACCGAACTGAAGGCCATGCAGGCGCCGCTGAAGCAGGCCTATCGTGACGACGCTTCGCAGGCCATGATCACGCTTCGCGCCAAGGGCTCGATCGACGACCAGTCGGTTGCCTGCAAGGTGGAGACGGGCAGGGCGCTCGCCATCGCCGGCCTGCATCCGGCAACAGGCGGCTCAGGCCTTGAGCTCTGCTCGGGCGACATGCTGCTGGAGGCGTTGGTCGCCTGCGCCGGGGTGACGCTGAAGGCGGTGGCGACGGCGCTCGAGTTCAAACTCGGCGCCGCCGCGGTAGAGGCTGAAGGCGATCTCGATTTTCGCGGCACGCTCGGTGTCGCCAAGGATGCGCCGGTCGGCTTTCGCGCCATCCGGCTCAATTTCAACCTCGACACCGATGAGCCGCAGGAGCGGATAGACTCGCTACTAAAGCTGACCGAGCGTTATTGCGTGGTATTCCAGACCATCAGCCAGAAGCCGGAACTGACGGTCAGCGCACGCCGCTGACGCCTACTGTGCTGACGGTTCTTCGGCGTCACCCTCGTCGGTGAAGGGCGAGGCGCTCGGCACGCATTGCACCGACCAGCCGGCTGGTGTCGGCTGCTTCTGATATTCGGTGATGGCGGCGGTGCATTGTTCGCGCTTGTCGAAGGTGCTGGGCAGCACGACCATGCCGCCTTGCGGACCGGCGATTACCAGATACCAGACCAACGCTGCTGCGGTCGTAGCCATGGGGATTTCCTTGTTCTGCCAGTTGGGCGCTTGTTGTGGGAGTCGCGGTGACCCTACCAACTCCAAGGAAATGACGAAAGCATGACCGCCGCACAGCTTCCCGCCGTCTCATCACAGCCGCGTGATGTGACGGCGGGTTTCCCAGCCCGATTTCGAAGCGCAATCGGCTCAGTTGGTGGCAAAACAATAGAACAAGCCATCGCCCCCGGTGCCCTTCAGCGCCTCTTGGCTGCAGCCGCCGCGCGAGGCGTGCGAGGAATTCCAGGATTTGGCGGCTGCAGAATCGTCGAGGCCCGTGCGATCATGATGGCCCATCATCGCGGCGCCTTCCGCCCCGCTCATCGTCCAGTCGCCGCAGGTCTGGTCGGCGATCTTGGTGCCGTCGGGCTTGGAGCCGGTCAGCACGTCGTGGCGGTTCGGCGTGTCACCGCGGCCGTTGACCACTTCGCCTTTCTCGTTGAGCGCCGTCTGCTTGGTGATGCCGTTGGCATCGCTGTGCAACGAGGCGACGTCGTCAGCGATCTTGACGCCCTTGGCGTTCACCCACGGCCCCTTGCCGATACGGTCGCGGGCGTCGGTGTCGCTGGTCGACAGATAGGCGGCCCAACTCTTGCCGGTGACGCCGGCGGCTTCCGCCAGCGATGCGCAATGCGCGTCAGCACCCTTGAGGCCGCCGAGGTCGGCACCCTTGCCGGAACCGACACTGGTGACGAAGAAGCTCATCTTGGCATCTTGCGAGTAAGCGGCGCCCGCGGCTGCGATCAGGATGGCCGCGGTGGCGAGAAGCAGTTTGCGCATGGTGGTTCCTCCGGTTTGGGCTTCGACTACGTCGAAGAAACGTTTCCGGAGGCCTGTTTAATCCCTACGCATGTCGCTTAAAAGTGCGCAGCGGTTTTTGGGAAACCGACATGCGTCAAAAAAAAGGCTCAACTTTTATTCCGGCTGCCTATAGGCGACGAAGCGATTGTGCTTGGCCTGGAAGATCAATCCGGTCTCTTTCAGGTCCGGGCTGGCCAGCGGCACGATGCGTTTGGCGATCTCGGAGGGATGCGGCAACGTCTCGGGATCTTCGCCCGGCACTGCCTGGGCCCGCATGGCGGTGCGGGTGGCGCCGGGGTCAGCGGCGTTCACCCTGAGCGGCAGGCTCTGCGTCTCATGCGCCCAGGAGCGCATCATCGTCTCCACCGCGGCCTTGGATGCCGCGTAGGGTGCCCAGAAGGCGCGCGCCGAGTGCGCGGCGTTGGAAGACAGGATGATCGCGCGGCCAGCATCGGAGAGCCGCAGCAGAGGGTCGACCGAGCGGATCAGCCGCCAGGTCGAGGTGACGTTGATGGTCATCACCTTCTCGAAGGTTTTTGCTTCGACATGACCGATCGGCGAGATGACGCCGAGCACGCCGGCATTGGCGACGAGAATGTCGAGCTTGCCCCAGCGTTCGTGGATGGCGCCGCCCAGGCGGTCGATGCCGGCCATGTCGGCGAGGTCGAGCGGCACCAGTGTCGCCTGGCCGCCGGCCGCCTTGATCTGGTCGTCGAGCTCTTCCAGCCCGCCGACAGTACGAGCCACCGCAATGACATGCGCGCCGGCGGCAGCCAATTCCTTGGCAATGAAATAGCCGATGCCGCGCGAGGCGCCGGTGACGACCGCAACGCGGCCGGAAAGGTCGAGGGTCATGCGATGGATTCCGGGAATTGACTAACGCTGATGGCGGTCCGGCCTACGTCCCGCTTGTCGCCAGCAGCGACAGCGTGCGCACATTGTCGTGGCCTTCGAAGTCGAGCAGGCGGGTCGGGTACTGGCCGGTGAAGCAGGCATCGCAGAATTGCGGCTGGTCGTTGTCGCGGCTGGCCTCGCCGACCGCGCGGTAGAGCCCGTCAATGGTGAGGAAGCCAAGCGAATCGACGCGAATGAACTCGGCCATCTCCTCGATCGACATGCGCGACGCCAGGAGCTTCGATTTCTCCGGCGTGTCGACACCGTAGAAGCAGGAGGCGCGTGTCGGCGGTGAGGCGATGCGCATATGCACCTCCTTGGCGCCGGCGTCGCGCACCATCTGCACGATCTTCTGGCTGGTGGTGCCGCGCACGATGCTGTCGTCGACCAGAACCACGCGCTTGCCTTCGATCATGCGCCGGTTGGCATTGTGCTTCAGCTTGACGCCCATATGGCGGATCGAATCGCCCGGCTGGATGAAGGTGCGGCCGACATAATGATTGCGGATGATGCCGAGCTCGAAGGGAATGCCGGCCGCCTGGCTGAAGCCGATCGCCGCCGGCGTGCCCGAATCCGGCACCGGCACGACGATGTCGGCCTCGACCGGGCTTTCGACCGCCAGCTCGGCGCCGATACGCTTGCGCACCTCATAGACGTTGCGGCCTTCGACCGAGGAATCCGGCCGCGCGAAATAGACATATTCGAAGATGCAGAAGCGGGTCTTCTGCGGCTCGAAGGGGAACAGGCTCTCGATGCCCTTGGACGTGACGACGACCATCTCGCCGGGCTTCAGGTCGCGCACGAAACGCGCACCGATGATGTCGAGCGCGCAGGTTTCAGAGGCCAGGATCCAGGCGCCGTCGAGATCGCCCAGCACCAGCGGCCGGATGCCGAGCGGATCGCGGCAGCCGATCATCTTCTTGGCCGTCATCGCCACCAGGGAGAAAGCGCCCTCGACCTGCCGCACCGCATCGATGAAACGCGAGTTCAAATCGCGCTCCTTGCTGGTGGCGACGAGGTGCAAAAGCGTCTCGGTATCGGAGGTGGAGGAGAAGATCGCGCCTTGCTTCTGCAGCGCGCGCTGCACGGTCATGGCGTTGGTCAGATTGCCGTTGTGGGCGACGGCGAAACCGCCATCGGCCAATTCGGCGAAAAAGGGCTGGATGTTGCGCATGCCGGCGCCGCCCGTGGTGGCGTAGCGCGTATGGCCAATGGCGCGGTTGCCTTGCAGGCTGTCGATGACGCGCTGCTTGGTGAAGGTGTCGCCGATCAGGCCGACATGGCGTTCGACATGGAACTGGCTGCCGTCATAGGAAACGATGCCGGCCGCTTCCTGGCCGCGATGCTGCAGCGCATGCAGGCCCAATGTAACGATGGCCGCAGCGTCCTGCCGGCCGAAAATGCCGAACACACCGCATTCGTCGTGGAAATGGTCGTCGGCCTCGGCGGAAAGCACGTCGTCTGCGTCTGCCATCTTAAGCTCCGCTAAAATCGCCATATAATGCGGGTTCGCGCCGAAAGCAACGCGGGCCGTGCAGTCGTTCACACCATCGTCAGATCCTGACGCCGTTTTTCGGCGTCAGTTTGCCGGTGCCGCCGGTGCCGGAGCGGCCGGGGCGTTGTTCGCCGGTGGTGTTGCGTCATTGTCGTCAGGCGCCGGCGTGTTGGTATCGTCGCCGCCCGCCGGAGCATCCGCCGCCGGTGCGTCCGGAGCAGCTGGCGTCTCGGCGGCCGGCTGATTCGGATTGAGCTTCTTGAGGATCGCGTTTTCCGGATCCTCGGGCAGCAGGCTTTCGAGCTTGGCGCCGATTTGTTCGAGCAGCGGCCGCGACTTGGCCTCGGTGACCCAGGCTGGTGCCTTGGCGCCGGCCAGCCAGTTGAAGAACAGCAGGGCGACGGCAACGACCAGGATGCCGCGCGCGGCGCCGTAAAGGAAACCGAGCGTACGATCGAGCGCGCCGATCCGGGAATCGATGATCCAGTCGGCGAGCTTCATGGTGATGACCGAGACGACGATCAGCGCGATGATGAAAACCACGCCGGCGGCGGCCGCCATGGCGACCTTTTCATTCTCGATGTAGGGAGCGAGGTAAGGCACGACCGGCTTGTAGAAGAAGAACGCCGCCGCTGCCGCCGCGGCCCAGGAGACGACGGACAGGACTTCGCGCGAGAAGCCGCGAACCATGGCGAGCATCGCCGAAACCAGAGTGAAGCCGACGAGAATTCCGTCAAGCAGCGTAATCGGCATGTCTTTCGCCCCACTCCATGAGCCGCATTATAGCGCCGAACATCGGGCTCTGGGTCCGATGCTCTAGTCTTCTTCGTCCACGCGGCTTCGGCGTGAGCCGGCTATGCGTGCCACGAGGTCGGCAAGCTCGGTCGGCTGGAAAGAACCGGCCCCGATCCCCCCGGCCAGTTCCCCGCTGCCCGAGGGCAGAACCGCGCTTCCAAAACCCAGCTTTTCGGCTTCCTTGAGGCGCTGTTGCGCATGCGCAACCGGCCTCACGGCGCCCGAAAGGCTGATTTCGCCGAAATAGACGCAATCGGCGGGAAGGGCAAGACCGGTGAGCGAGGAAACCAGGGCGGCCGCCACTGCGAGATCTGCCGCGGGCTCCGAAATCCGGTAGCCGCCGGCGACATTGAGATAGACATCATGGCTGCCGAATCGCACCCCGCAATGGGCTTCGAGAACCGCCAGGATCATCGACAGCCGGGCGCCGTCCCAGCCGACGACGGCGCGGCGCGGCGTGCCGAGC
>NZ_RZPL01000318.1:0-6203 GCF_004022805.1 Mesorhizobium sp. M7A.F.Ca.CA.002.04.1.1
CGTCAATCTTTCCGACGTGCGGGCGGTGCTTGAGGAGCGCTCCGTCAGGCTGGCGATCCAGCGCGCGACCAATGAAGAGCTCGCCGCGCTCGTCGACTGGTGGACGCTCACCATGGCGCGCGCCGACTCGTTTTCCAGCGCCGAGCTGACCGCCAGGGACGAGGAGTTTCACATCCGCATCGCCAGGCTGTCAGGCAATCCCGAACTGGCGCGCATGCTCGAAGGCATCAACACGCGCATCCATTTCGTTCGCAAGATCGAAGTGGAGAAGCACCGGCGACTGTCGACAACCTACACCGAACACAGCGAAATCGCCCGAGCCATGGTAACCCGCGATGCCGACACGGCCGCAAGGCTCATGCATGACCACATCGACATCAGTGTCGCCGATGCCATGTCGACCGTCCGGGAAGGCCTGGCCCGGATATACGTCGACGTCGATCAGATCTGACCAGCATCCCGGATCCGATTAAGCAATCCCTGGCCGGTCAGGCAACCTTGTCGAGCAGCGGCCTGAGCGCCGGGTGAATTTCCGGCGAGGCGTGCTTGATCAGGGTCAGCAGCGCGCGTTCGTTCTCGTAAAGTGGCCTGTCGACGCCGATATGTTCGATCAGCCAGCCGGCTTCGCCGGCATCGATCGTCTCGGCACGGCGGGCCAGGGCCTCGGCCGCCCTGTTCTTGGCTTCCCATTCGGCTTCGATGTCGCCAGGAGATCGGTAGGCCTCCATGATGCCGGCAAGCCCGCCGGAGATCATGCGGCTGAAGAAGCCGCCGATTTCCGGATCGGCATGTTCGAGGAAGGCGTCATGGCGCAGCGCCACGTCGCGCGTCGGTGCTTCGTAGCCGGCCGAGCACATGACGAAATTGGCGATCGCCTTGACGAACAGCTCGTTCCAGGACGGATCGTTTTGTCCTTGAGCAGTCCGCTCGTTGATCTTGAGCAGCACCTCGGCCTCGGCGCGCGTGATGGCGATGTTGCCGTCGCCGCCATGGGCATGGAGTATCCGGCGCAAAAGCTCGACCTCCGCCTGCGCGACGAGGCCCGGAGCCAGCGCGCCGCCGAGCATCAGCGGCCCCTTGCCGTCAATGACGGCATGCGCCACCTGCTCCAGCGCATACACACAAAGCTGGGCCGGCGACGATTTCGCCTGTTCCAGCACATGCACCAGCAATTCGAGTTCGGTCCGGCTGTCGACCATGCCGTCGCGCGAGATCGTGCGGATCAGCCAGTCGGCATTGTCCTGCGAGATATAGCCCGATGGCTTTTCCTGGTGGACGATATAGTCGGTGACCGCCTCAATGAAGAAGGGCGGCCATTCCTGGCATTTGTCCTTCGCCGTGGCATCGAGCGCGAACAGCGCCTCGGCCTCGCCACGCGTCACGACGCCGTCGCCGAACACTTCATGGCGCAACATCGCCACGTCCTCCGCGGCGATGCGGCTTTTCGAGGTCAGCCCGGCCACCGGCGCGCTCATGATCAATTCGCCCATTTGTCGTCCCCGTCCGCCGTCGCCAAGCGCCGGCCCCATAGCGTCACACAAGCCAACATATCAGCAGTGTCTTGAAAAACCGGCAAACGGCGTGGTTAGTGAAGACTTGTCGCCAACGCATGTCGCCTGACAGCGTGCCGCGGTTTGAAGAACGACATGCACGCGCTTTAGATGTTGCTGACAGGTGACAAGCCGTCGCGCGCAAGCTATGGATGGCGCGTCGAGGACTCAGGGTCTTGAGTCCTACCTGTTTGCGGGAGAGAACAGCGAGAGCTGTCGCCGAAGGGGAAATCGCCCGAAATCTCTCAGGCAAAAGAACCGTAGACGGGAAAGACACTCTGGAAAGTCGGGGCTTGCCCCCGCGCCGAAGGTGTAAGCGCCGCTGACAGAGTTCCGGCTGCGCGAGTCTCTCAGGCTTCAGACAGAGGGGCACGGACTGGTCGCCATTCGCGACCGATTGCGTGCGACTCTGGAGACGACATGGCGGGCGACGACACAAAACACCTTCCCCTTGAAGATATCCATATGGCCGCCGGTGCGCGCTTCGGCGCCTTTGCCGGCTGGTCGATGCCGCTGACCTATCCGGCCGGCGTCATGAAGGAACACCTTCACACCCGCGAGCAGGCCGGCCTGTTCGACATCTCGCACATGAAGCTGTTCGAGGTCAGCGGACCGGAAGCGGCGGCACTGCTCAACCGTGCTTGCCCACTGGATGCCGGCGCGCTCGAAATCTCGCAATCCAAACTGTCCTTTTTCCTCAACGAAGCAGGCGGCATCCTCGACGACCTGATCGTCACCAGGCTTAGCGATGCCAGGTTCATGGTGGTCGCCAATGCCGGCAACGCCGTAGCCGACGAAAAGCATTTGCGTGCACTTGCCGCGGATTTCGACGCCAGGATCGAGCCGCTCGACCGCGTCTTCCTGGCCATCCAGGGTCCTGAAGCCTGGGCCGCCCTTTCCCGCGCCGGCATCGAGACCGGCTCGCTGCTGTTCATGCATGGGGTCGAACCGCGCAAGAACTGGTTCATGAGCCGGTCGGGCTATACCGGCGAGGACGGGTTCGAGATCGGCTTGCCGGAGGCCGATGCACGCGACCTCGTCGCGAAGCTGCTCGGAGACGAGCGCGTGCTGTGGATCGGCCTGGCTGCGCGCGACAGCCTGCGCCTGGAGGCCGGTCTCTGCCTGCATGGCCAGGACATCACACCGGAAACCGACCCGGCCAGCGCCGCCTTGATGTGGGCAATTCCAAAGGACATCCGCGCTTCCGGCACTTTCATCGGCGCCGATGCGCTCCGCGCCGCGGTGGAACGAGGACCCGCGCAAAAGCGCGTCGGTTTGAAGCCGGAAGGCCGCCAGCCGGTGCGTGGCGGTGCCGCGCTCTTCGACGCCGACGGCAACCCGGCCGGCCATGTCACGTCGGGCGGCTTCGGCCCCTCGGCCGGCCATCCGGTCGCCATGGGCTATGTCTCGACACCTCTGGCAAAGCCCGGAATTCGGGTTTTCGCCGATGTGCGCGGCACGAAAATCCCAGTCGATATCAGCTCCCTGCCCTTCACACCGCATCGCTACCGAAAAGGATGATCTCAATGGCAACGACCTATTTCACATCAGATCACGAGTGGCTCCGCGTCGAGGGCGGCATCGCCACGGTCGGCATCACTGATTACGCGCAGGAGCAGCTCGGCGACCTCGTCTTCGTCGAACTGCCGGAGACGGGAAAGAAATTGACCAAGGGCGACACCGCCGTCGTGGTCGAATCCGTCAAGGCGGCGTCCGATGTCTATGCACCAGTCGACGGCGAGATCACCGAGGCCAACGGCACGCTGTCGTCGGATCCGTCACTGGTCAATTCGGCCGCAACAGGGGCCGGCTGGCTGTGGAAGATGAAGCTTGCCGACGAAAGCCAGCTCGCCGGTCTCATGGATGAGGCCGCCTACAAAGCCCATATCGGTTGATATCAGGACTTATTGAGATGACCGCAGCACCCTACCCCTTCTCGGCCCGCCATATCGGTCCCGGCCTCAACGATACCAGAGCCATGCTGGCCGCCATCGGCGTGCCCTCGATCGAGACGCTGATCAGCCAGTCCGTCCCGAAGTCGATCCGGCTCGATCGGCCGCTTGCCCTGCCGGCACCAGCGAGCGAGGCGGAAGCGCTGGCTGAGCTTTCGGCTGTCATGGCCGGGAATACGGTGCTGAAGAGCTTCATCGGCGCCGGTTATCACGGCGTCCATGTGCCGCCGGTTATCCAGCGCAATCTGTTCGAGAACCCGGCCTGGTATACGGCCTACACGCCCTATCAGGCCGAGATCAGCCAGGGCCGGCTGGAAATGCTGTTCAACTTCCAGACCCTGGTCACCGAACTGACCGGCCTGCCGGTGGCATCGGCGTCGCTGCTGGATGAAGCAACCGCCGTGGCCGAGGCGGTCGGCATTGCACTGCGCCATCACCGCGACAAGCGCACCAAGGTAGCACTTGCCGGCACGCCGCACCCGCAGACGCTGGACGTGGTGCGCACCCGCGCCGAGCCGCTCGGCATCGAGATCGATGGCGAGACGATCGACGACAACACCGCCGCCCTGCTTGTCTCCTGGCCGGATACATTTGGCGTCTATGGCGACCACAAGGCAGCGATCGACAAGGCACACGCGACCGGCGCTCTCGTCGTCTTCATCGCCGACCCGCTCGGCCTGACGCTGACCGACGCGCCGGCCAAGCTTGGCGCCGACATCGCAGTCGGCCCGATGCAGCGCTTTGGCGTGCCGATGGGCTTTGGCGGCCCGCACGCGGCCTATTGCGCCGTCTCCGACAGGCTGACGCGGCTGATGCCTGGCCGCCTGGTCGGCCAGTCCACCGACAGCAAGGGCCGGCCCGGATACCGGCTTGCCTTGCAGACGCGTGAGCAGCATATCCGCCGCGACAAGGCGACCTCCAACATCTGCACCGCGCAGGCGCTGCTCGCCAATATGGCGACCGCCTATGCCATCTGGCACGGCCCCGCCGGGCTGCAGGCGATTGCCGGGCGCATCCACACGCTGGCCAATCGTCTTGCCGCCGGGCTCAAAGCAGCAAACATCTCCGTGCTCGGTTCAAGCCGCTTCGACACGGTGACGGCCGAGGTGAAGGGCAAGGCAGCTTCGATCGCCGCCGCCGCTGAAAAGGGCGGCAGATTGCTGCGTGCCGTCGATGCCGACCACATCGGCATCGCCTTCGACGAAACCTCCACCGAGGCCGATCTCGACGCAATCGCGGCCCTGTTCGGCGCCAAGGCTGGCGCCTCCGCCGACAGCACGGTGCCCGGCAAGCCGCGCGGCAAGGAGTTCCTGACCCAGCCTGTTTTCCACGAAAACAAGTCGGAAACCGAGATGATGCGCTTCCTGCGCCGGCTGGCCGACAAGGACCTGGCGCTCGACCGCGCCATGATCCCGCTGGGATCCTGCACCATGAAGCTCAACGCCGCCGCCGAGATGATGCCGGTGAGCTGGCCGAGCATTGCCAATCTGCACCCTTTCGCCCCGGCCGCGCACTCGGCAGGCTACCGCGCCATGATCGGCGAGCTGGAGGGCTGGCTGTCGGAGATCACCGGCTTCGACGCCGTCACATTGCAGCCCAATGCCGGCAGCCAGGGCGAATATGCCGGACTGCTCGCCATCCGCGGCTATCACCGCTCTCGCGGCGACAACCACCGCACCGTCTGCCTGATCCCCTCCTCGGCGCATGGCACCAATCCCGCGAGCGCGGCGATGGCTGGCATGAACGTCGTCGTCGTGCGCTGCACCGAAGACGGTAACATCGACATGGACGACATGAAGGCCAAGGCGACTGAGCATGCGCAAAATCTCGCAGCGCTGATGTTCACCTATCCCTCGACGCATGGCGTGTTCGAGGAAGGCGCACGCGATCTCTGCGCGCTGATCCATGAGCATGGCGGCCAGGTCTATTTCGACGGTGCCAACCTCAACGCGCTGGTCGGGCTTGCCCGTCCCGGCGACATCGGCGCCGATGTCTGCCATATGAACCTGCACAAGACCTTCTGCATTCCGCATGGCGGCGGCGGACCCGGCATCGGGCCGATCGGCGTCAAGGCGCATTTGAAGCCGTATTTGCCCGGCCATGTCACCGAAGGCTCGGCGCACGCCGTCTCCGCCGCCCCCTTCGGCAGCGCCTCGATCCTGCCGATCACCTGGATGTATATCCGCATGATGGGCGCCTCGGGCCTGAAGCAGGCGACCGAAACAGCGATCCTTTCCGCCAACTACATCGCAACGCGGCTCGGTGCGCATTTCCCGGTGCTCTACAAGGGCAGGCAGGGACGCGTCGCGCATGAATGCATCCTCGACACCCGTGTGCTCAAGGAGAGTGCAGGCATCAGTGTCGACGATGTCGCCAAGCGGCTGATCGATTATGGTTTTCACGCGCCGACCATGTCCTTCCCGGTCGCCGGCACGCTGATGGTGGAGCCGACCGAGTCCGAGCCCAAGCGGGAAATCGACCGCTTCTGCGAGGCCATGATCGCGATATCGGCAGAGGCAGCAAAAGTCGCCAGGGGCGAATGGCCTTTGGCCGACAATCCGCTGGTCAACGCGCCGCACACCGCCGCCGAGGCGCTGGCCGGCCAGTGGAACCATCCCTACTCGCGCCTGGAAGCGGCCTATCCGGCCGGCGACGCCGACACGGCAGCCAAGTACTGGCCTCCGGTGTCACGCATCGACAA
>NZ_RZPL01000319.1:0-6174 GCF_004022805.1 Mesorhizobium sp. M7A.F.Ca.CA.002.04.1.1
GCTGAGGGGCCGGAAGGCGAGGAAATAACGACGCGCGGGCCTGGCTGGCGCAATCCGGCCAGCAAATTTCGCGTGGCAAACGTGGCGGGGCGAAAACAACTGTGTTAATGGCGCCGCGTGCAGGTTGCCCAAAAGTGTACAGCGGTTTGGGCAACGACATGCATAAACAAAATTGCCCCCGAACCCCGAGGATTTCAGGCTATGGCAACAGCAGCGGCAGTGTCGAACAAATTCGAATCCTTCTTCGAAACCACGCTGGCCGACGCCGATCCGGAGATTTTCGGCGCCATCCGCAACGAACTCGGCCGCCAGCGCCACGAGATCGAGCTGATCGCCTCGGAAAACATTGTTTCCCGCGCGGTGCTTGAGGCGCAGGGCTCGATCATGACCAACAAATATGCCGAGGGCTATCCGGGCAAGCGCTACTACGGCGGCTGCCAGTTTGTCGACGTGGCCGAGGAACTGGCCATCGAGCGCGCCAAGAAGCTGTTCGGCTGCAACTTCGCCAATGTCCAGCCGAATTCCGGCAGCCAGATGAACCAGGCCGTCTTCCTGGCGCTCTTGCAGCCGGGCGACACGTTCATGGGCCTCGACCTCAATTCCGGCGGCCATCTGACCCACGGTTCGCCGGTCAACATGAGCGGTAAATGGTTCAAGGTCGTCTCCTATGGCGTGCGCCAGGACGACCATCTGCTCGACATGGATGCCATCGAGAAGACCGCGCATGAAACCAAGCCGAAGCTGATCCTGGCCGGCGGCACCGCCTATTCCCGCGTCTGGGACTGGAAGCGTTTTCGCGAGATCGCCGACGCGGTCGGCGCCTATCTGATGGTCGACATGGCGCACATCGCCGGGCTGGTCGCCGGCGGCGTGCATCCGTCGCCGCTGCCGCATGCCCATGTCGTGACGACCACGACGCACAAGTCGCTGCGCGGCCCGCGCGGCGGCATGATCCTGTGCAATGACGAGGACATCGCCAAGAAGATGAATTCGGCGGTGTTCCCCGGCCTGCAGGGCGGCCCGCTTATGCATGTCATCGCCGCCAAGGCGGTTGCCTTCGGCGAAGCGCTGAAGCCAAGCTTCAAGGTCTATGCCGAGAGCGTTGCCGCCAACGCCAAGGCGCTCGCCTCCAGCCTCAAGGAAACCGGTCTCGACATCGTCTCCGGCGGCACAGACAACCATCTGATGCTGGTCGATTTGCGTCCGAAGAACGCCACCGGCAAGCGCGCCGAGGCGGCGCTGGGCCGCGCCAACATCACGTGCAACAAGAACGGTATTCCGTTCGACCCGGAAAAGCCTTTTGTCACCTCGGGCGTGCGTCTCGGCACCCCGGCCGGCACCACGCGCGGCTTCGGCCAGGCCGAATTCCGGGAGATCGGCAAGCTGATCGCCGAAGTGCTGGATGGTCTCAAGGTCGCCAATTCCGACGAGGGCAATGCCGCCGTCGAAGCAGCGGTCAAGGCCAAGGTCGTGGCGCTGACCGATCGCTTCCCGCTCTATCCCTATCTCGGCTGACGCGATAGGAAGTTTTGCGGCCTGCTGCAACGACAAGCGTCGTTTCAGCAGGCCGGGGCGACCGACAGGAGCCTTGATGATGCGACCATTTCGTTTCGCCGACCTTGGCGCCGTTGGCGCTCTGGCTGCTTTGATCGCCGGGCCTTTCCCCGGCAACGCCTTGGCGCAAACCGCCCCTGCTCAAGCCGCGCCCGCGCAACCCGCTCCTGCGCAACCCGCACCTCAGCCCGAGCCCGCGGCGCCCGCCCAGACGGCACCCAAGCTCGAAACCTTTGGCAGATGGTCGACCCTGGTCGACGAGGTCGACACCGGTGAGGATCTGCGCAAGACCTGCGCGGCCTCGACCGCCTTTATCGGCGCTGGCGGCGAGAGCGGCGTTCTGACGCTCATCATCACGAACGGCGATGCACTGCCGCCGGATGCCTACCCGTCCGTAACGATCGCCGTCGACAACAAGGCCTTGCCGGCCGGCAAGTCGGTTGCCGCCACTTTCGGCGACGACAAGGGCCGCGTCACTGCCAAGCTCCATTCCGATGGCGCCGTCAACGGCCGGCTCAGTTGGACCGTCGACAACCAGTCCAAGACCAGCCTGGCGCTCCTGCGCGCCATGCGCCGGGCATCGGTGCTTGACGTCTCCTTCGGCGATGCGCCGGTTGGAAGCATATCCATGGACGGCTTCACCAAGGCCTATCGTAGTCTCGGCGCATCGTGCGGGTTTCCGACCGCCGACGTTGCTCCCTGAAGACATCGGTACGCTGTGCGGCTGCTGGCGAGGCTGGCAATCCTGCTTGCGCCTCGCTATCTCTGAAGGGCGAGGGAGCTGTTGGCGACACTTTGCCATCGCTGCAAAAACCTCTAAGCCTTTCGCTTCACCAGATTCGCCAACCAAAGGCTTCTCCATGCGCTGTCCCTATTGCCAGTCGGAAGATACGCAGGTGAAGGATTCTCGCCCCGCCGAGGATGGCGCGGCGATCCGCAGGCGGCGCGTCTGCCCCGATTGCGGCGGCCGTTTCACCACCTTCGAACGCGTGCAGTTGCGCGACCTCGTCGTGGTCAAGAAATCGGGCCGCAAAGTGCCCTTCGACCGCGACAAGCTGTTGCGCTCGGTGGAGATCGCCGTGCGCAAGCGCAATGTCGATCCCGAACGCATCGACCGCGCGGTGACAGGCATCGTGCGCCAGCTCGAAAGTTCCGGCGAGACGGAGGTTGCTTCGGGAGAAGTCGGTCGCCTGGTCATGGAAGCGCTGAAGTCGCTCGACGATGTCGCCTATGTCCGTTTCGCCTCGGTCTACCGCAATTTTCGCGAGGCCAAGGATTTCCATGAATTGCTGGGCGAGCTCAAGGGCGACGAAGTCAAGGGTGAAGAGGAAGCCAGCTGAGCATGACTGCAAGCGAACAGGCCGCCCTTGATCGCCGCTTCATGGCGGCGGCACTCAGACTGTCGCGAAAAAATGCCGGGCGCACCGCGACCAACCCGTCTGTCGGTACGCTGATCGTACGCGATGACGGCAATGGTCCGATGATCGTCGGCACCGGCGTCACCGCTGTCGGCGGCCGTCCGCATGCCGAGACCGAGGCCTTGGCCGAGGCCGGCGACCTCGCGCGCGGCGCCACCGCCTACGTCACGCTGGAACCTTGCGCCCACCACGGCCGCACGCCGCCTTGCGCCAATGCGCTGGTCAATGCCGGCGTTGCGCGGGTCGTCGGTGCCGCCAGCGATCCCGATTCGCGCGTGTCCGGCAAGGGTTATGCGATCCTGCGCGCGGCCGGTGTCGAGGTGGTCGAGAAGGTGCTGGCGGCGGAAGCTGCCGAGCAGATGGCCGGCTATTTGATTCGATCGTTGAGAAAACGCCCGGAAGTGATTCTCAAGCTTGCGCTTTCCAGCGACGGCAAGATCGGCAGGGAAGGTGACGGGCAGGTGTCGATCACCGGCGATATCGCGCGCCGAGAAGTGTATCTGATGCGGGCTGAGGCGGACGCCATACTGGTTGGTATCGGCACCGCCCTTGAGGATGATCCGGCCCTGACGGTGCGTTTGCCGGGGCTTGAGAACCGTTCGCCTGCCCGCATCGTGCTCGACCGCCAGCTCAGGTTGCCGGAGGCCTCGAAGCTGGTTTCGGGCGTCGACCGGGTACCGCTCTATATCGCCGCTTGCCTGGAGGCCGATCCGCTGCGGCGGGCAGCACTCGAACGCGCCGGCGTGCGCTTCATCGGCACCGAGACGCACGAGGGCGGCGTAGCCTTGCCGGAACTACTCGAGGATCTGGCCGCGCTCGGCATGGCCAGCGTGCTGGTCGAGGGCGGCGCCAGGGTGGCGAGCGCTTTCCTGGCCGACGGGCTGGTCGACCGCATCGTGCTGTTCCAGGGACCGGATGCAATCGGCGACGACGGCATTGCATCGCCGATCGACGCCGACCATATCCCGGCAGGATTTCGCAAATTGCGCGACATGCGTTTCGGCGAAGACAGCTACGCCGAGTGGACAAGAGACCTCTAGGGATCAACACCGATGTTTACCGGAATTGTCACCGATGTCGGCACTGTCGCGTCCGTCAAGCCGCTCAGGGAAGGGGCGGGGCTGCGCATCGACACAGCCTATGACCCGCAGACCATCGCCATCGGCGCCTCGATCTCCTGCGGCGGCGTCTGCCTGACAGTCACGGCCTTGCCCGACAGCGCCTCGAATGCACGCTGGTTCGAGGTTGAAGCATGGGAGGAAGCCTTGCGGCTGACCACGGCCTCGGGCTGGAAATCCGGCACCAAGGTCAACCTGGAGCGGGCGCTGAAGATCGGCGACGAACTCGGCGGCCACATCGTTTCGGGCCATGTCGACGGCATGGCCGAGATCATCGAGCGCAAGGATGAGGGCGATGCCGTGCGCTTCACGCTGGAGGCGCCGCGCGACCTGGCGAAGTTCATTGCGCCCAAGGGATCGGTCGCGCTCGACGGCACCTCGCTCACCGTCAACAAGGTCGAAGGCGCGCGCTTCGACGTGCTTTTGATCCACCATTCGCTGACCGTGACCACCTGGGGTGAGCGCAAGGTCGGTGACCGCGTTAATCTCGAGATCGACACCATGGCGCGTTATGCGGCGCGGCTGGTCGAGGCGACGAAAGAGGGGCTTTAAGTGCTGCTGCACTCGACTTAATCAGTTTTAATCGCTATGATTAAATCTGATTGTGAGGCTCTGATGGATACAAAAGTAATCACCGCTCACGTTCCGCTGCCGCTGGCTGAAAAGGTAGATCAACTGGCTGCCCGCCTTGAGCGCCCACGCGGCTGGATCGTCAAACAAGCTCTTTCCGCGTGGGTGGATTTGGAGGAGGAGCGCCGACGGCTCACGCTTGAAGCAATGGCCGATGTCGACGCAGGACGGGTCATCGATCACCAGGCCGTGCAGGCGTGGGCTGAGAGTCTTGGTACCGACAAGCCACTGCCGGTGCCTCGTTGATGGAGTTGAAATGGACCAACAAGGCTTTGTCCGACTTGGTCCGGCTACATGATTTTCTCGTGCTAGCAAATGGCCCGGCGGCCGCACGTGCCGTGCAGTCGCTTACTGCCGCGCCGGCACGGTTGGTCGAATATCCGCGCATCGGTGAGAGACTGGAAGAGTTCGAACCACGAGAAGTGCGTCGCATTTTGGTAGGCAGCTACGAAATTCGTTACGAGATACAGAACACGACAATTTCTGTGTTGCGCCTGTGGCATACGCGAGAGGATCGATAGGACAGGAGTCCATCCAGCAATCTTCCGCTTGCGATGAACCCGGCTTCGGCCTAAGTCACCGGCAACTCCCCGGAGACTTTTATGGCTGGTACATCCCAACACGGCAAAGCCTTCATTCGTCCGAAGGCGAAGGCGCATCTGCTCATTGTCGAAGCGCGCTTTCACGACGACCTTGCCGACGCGCTGCTCGATGGCGCGACAAGCGCGCTCGATGAGGCGGGCGCGACTTATGACGTCGTCACCGTTCCAGGTTCGCTGGAGATCCCCGCGGTGATCACCTTTGCACTGGACGGCGCGACGGAAGGCGGCACACATTATGATGGCTTTGTCGCGCTCGGCACCGTCATCCGCGGCGACACCTATCATTTCGACATTGTCGCCAATGAATCCAGCCGCGCGCTCATGGATTTGAGCGTGCAGGACTCGGTCTGCATCGGCAACGGCATCCTCACCACCGAGAATGACGCCCAGGCCTGGACTCGCGCCAAGCGCTCGGAAGGCGACAAGGGCGGCTTTGCCGCGCGTGCGGCGCTGACCATGATTGCCCTCAAGGAACAATTGGGAGCGCGATCGTGAGCGAACCCGCTTCGCCCGGGCAGCCCGCGATGCGCCACGCCAACAAGCGCGGCGCTGCCCGTCTGGCCGCCGTGCAGGCGCTCTATCAGATGGATGTCGCCGGCAGCGGTGTCTTCGAGATCACCGCCGAGTACGAGGCGTTTCGCCTTGGCAAGGAAGTCGACGGCGCGCTCTATCGCGAGGCCGATGCGCAATGGTTTCGCGCTATCCTGGCGGGTGTCGTCGAGAACCAGAAGACCATCGATCCGATCATCCGCCAGGCGCTGACCGAGGACTGGCCGCTGTCGCGGCTCGATTCGACGCTGCGCGCCATCCTGCGCGCAGGTGTCTACGCGCTGATGAGGCGCGAGGCTGTCC
>NZ_RZPL01000031.1:0-15159 GCF_004022805.1 Mesorhizobium sp. M7A.F.Ca.CA.002.04.1.1
CTGCAGCACATGCGCGGAGGTCGGTTTCGAGAGCCAACCGCGCAACGTCGCTGCGCGTTTCTCGTCCAAGGCTTCCGACGCATTGGAAACAGCCATCTCCGCGAGAGCAAGCAATGATGCACCCGGTTCGCAAGTTCGAAGATTGAGCGCACGCCAGGTCAGGTAGTTTGTGAGCTCCGCGATCAGTTTTTCCCTGGGCAGCGGCGCCTGATCCATCGTGCTGCCATCAATCCACCGTTCAACCAGAAAGACATGGCAAAGCGCGACAACTTGCGATCCGAACCCGGCTTCATGCAACATCGCCGCGGCTCGTTTCTTGCGGAGTCCGGTTTCGCCGAGGCCGGCGAATTTGACGAGCCAGCGGTCACGCCCTGCGGACGCCAGGAATTTACGCCGCTCGGTACCGCGTGGGCTCGGCGGCCAGCGTCCTTCGTCGGCATAGTGGGCGGCCCGCCACTCGCCACCAGATAGTTCGGTCAGGTTTAATTCCGGCCTGCCGACCGCCTCGGCCACCCAATCGCGCAGCGTGGGAATTTTCGAGCTTTCGGAGAAGGTGCATTCAAACGCCGTCGCCACATGTTTCGGACAGCGCGACCACGTTTCCCGAGCCTCCGGCGACGCTTCGCTGCCCGGGCCGCCTGAATGGCTGGGAAACAGGTGAATGCGGTCCGTATCGACATCCAGTTCACGCAGCCAAACGACAACGGCATGCATCGAACTGCCGGACAGGCCGGGACCCTCGTCGACAACGGCGAAACGCGCCGATGGATTGTTCTTCCAAGCGGTGATCGACCGCGGATCGGCGTTGATGTGCCTGTGGAAGGGATGGCCGATCGGACGAACGCTGAATGGCGCAGGCGCGCCAATCGAGGCCGCCACCATAGCTGCGAGCCCAAGGCCAATGCTGCGGACACCGATAACGCATGTGTTCGCATCGAGCCCCGACTTCTGCGCCGCGTCCAAATAGCTTTCGGGATAAAGCGCATAATGCGCATAACCCTCAGCGGAGCCGGTCAGAACCTCGGCCTGACAGTCGAGCCCGGCCAGCAGCTTGAGAAGTCCCGGATCGATGCCACCGCCAACGTTGAAACCGCTTCGCCACGACTTCGCTACCTCTGCCGCAAGCCCGACCAGCAGCCTGGCGCCTTGCTGTTGCCGTGGCGAAAAAATGTCGATGCCGCAGGTTCCGAAATCGACGTCGGCAAGCGCCTGAACCAGCTCCGACACGCTGATGAACAGTCCGACCAATGCAGCATGGCGTCGGATGCCATGAGACATCCGATCAAGTCTTACGGCCATTTCGCCTGCTGCTTCGCGAAGCTGTTGTGCGTCCTGCGTCCGCTTGTGGTCGCCGTAGACGATCATCGATCGGTTTCCAATGCTTGCCGTGCGGGAACGCATCGGATGCGGCTTCGATCCATGCTGTCTCGCGCAATTTTTCGATGGGTGGAGGAACATTCCGGCAAGCTGATGGTTCGGCGCCAGGAACTTACCTTTGAACAACATAGGGTGGCGGTTTCGTGGGATCGAAAAAGGTTCGTGTTGGTATCGTTGGGGTCGGCAATTGCGCATCCTCCCTGGTGCAGGGCCTCTCGTTCTATCGTCACGCTAAAAGCAACGAACCAATCCCTGGGCTGATGCATGCCGACCTCGGCGGTTACCACGTCGACGACATCGAGATTGTCTGCGCATTCGATGTCGCCAAGAGCAAGGTTGGCCTCGACGTCGCGGAAGCGATCTACGCCGCCCCCAACAACACGTTCCGCTTTGCCGACGCCATGACAACCGGCGTTCGCGTCGAGCGCGGACCGACGCTGGACGGGATCGGCAAATATTTGCGCGACGAGATTGAAGAAGCTCCCGAGCCGGTTGCCAATGTCACCGAGATCCTGCGTGACAGCAGCGCTGACGTGCTGGTTTCCTACCTGCCGGTGGGTTCCGAGGAGGCGACCTGCTTCTATGCCGAATGCGCACTCGAGGCCGGCTGCGCCTTCGTCAATTGCATACCGGTCTTTATCGCCTCACGTCCGGAATGGCGACGGCGCTTTGAGCAGCGCGGGCTGCCGCTGGTCGGCGACGACATCAAGAGCCAGGTCGGCGCGACCATCGTGCATCGGTTGCTAGCCAATCTCTTCCGTGAACGCGGCGTACGCATCGACCGCACCTATCAACTGAATTTCGGCGGCAACACCGATTTTCTCAACATGCTGGAACGCGAGCGGCTGGAATCGAAGAAAATCTCCAAGACACAGTCCGTGGCCAGCCAGTTCGATGTTCCCCTGGAGCCGGGCAACATCCATGTCGGCCCGAGCGACCATGTGCCTTGGCTCACCGATCGCAAGTGGGCCTATATAAGGGTCGAAGGCACGACCTTCGGCGGCGTGCCGCTCAATGCCGAGCTCAAGCTGGAGGTCTGGGATTCGCCCAACTCGGCCGGCGTGGTGATCGATGCGGTACGCTGCGCCAAGCTGGCGCTCGATCGCGGCATAGCCGGCGCGCTGACCGGTCCCTGCAGCTATTTCATGAAGTCGCCTCCGGAACAGTTCACCGACGCCGAAGCGCGGCAGCGCACGCTCGCTTTTATCGCAGGCAAGGACGAGCCTTTGCTCGATGCCGCAGAATGACGACGACCTTCTTTCTGATCCGCCATGCGGCACACGAAAATGTCGGCTCCTATCTGGCAGGCCGTATGGACGGCGTTTGCCTCGGCGATGCCGGTAAGGCGCAGGCAACGCAGCTTGGCTGCCGCATGGCCCGGGAGCCCATCGTCGCGATCTTGTGCAGCCCGCGCGAGCGTACCCGAGAGACGGCGCTGCCAATTGCGCTCGCCTGCGGTGTCGGAGAAATCGCGATCTGCGCCGAACTTGACGAGATCGACTTCGGCGACTGGTCGGGAAAGACTTTCGATGAGCTGAATGGCGACGCCAGCTGGCGAGCCTGGAATGATCAGCGGCAAGTGGCAAGGACACCGAGTGGCGAGACCATGCACGATGTCCAGCAGCGCGTCGTCGCGGTGATGAATGCTGTCCACGAGCAGCATCCGAATCAGTGTGTCGCCCTGGTCAGCCACGCCGATGTGATCAAGGCCGCCGTCTGCAAGGTCCTTGGCTTGCCGGCCGGCGACTGCTTTCGCTTCGACATCGATCCCGCTTCGATCACGACGATCGTATCGGGGGACTGGGGGGCGAAGCTGATCCGATTGAACGAAGTTGCCTGACGAGGATTTGCCGGATGCAGATGGTCATTTTCGGTCTTACCGTCACGTCTTCATGGGGCAACGGCCATGCCACCTTATGGAGGGGACTGATCCGAGCCCTCGCCCGGCGCGGCTGGTCCGTTACCTTCTTCGAACGCGACACGCCCTACTATGCCGGAGCGCGCGATCTTGATCGCCTGGACGGCGGCAACGTCGTGCTCTACCCGGACTGGGAGGACATCCGCCGGGTCGCGGAGCAAACAGTCAAACAATCGGATGTCGTTATTGTCACCTCTTATTGTCCCGACGCCGTGGACGCCTCGCGGCTGGCGCAGCAGGCAGGCCGCGGACTGCGTGTGTTCTACGATCTGGACACTCCGGTCACGCTTGCCCGCATCGAACAAGGTGAGCGTCCACCCTATTTCGGCCCTGAGGGTCTTGCCGATTTCGACCTCGTCCTGAGTTACACCGGCGGCTCGGCGGTCGACGCGCTGAAGACGGTTCTGGGTGCGCGCCATGTGGTGCCGCTCTATGGGCACGTCGATCCCGACCAACACCGGCCGGCAGAGAAGCGGGCCGAATTCGCCGGTGATCTGTCCTATCTCGGGACCTACGCGGCGGATCGCCAGGCCGGCGTCGAAAAGCTGCTGGTCCGCACCGCCGCGCGTCTACCGGATCAGCGCTTCATCATCGGCGGCGCACAGTATCCGCAGGAATTCCCGTGGGGCGACAACATCTTCTTCGTCAGGCATCTGCCACCGGCCGATCATCCGGCGTTTTTCTCATCCTCCCGACTGACGCTGAATGTCACCCGCGAGGCGATGGTGCAAAAAGGCTGGTGTCCTTCGGGCCGGTTGTTCGAAGCGGCGGCATGCGGGGTGCCGATCATAACCGACACCTGGCCTGGCCTGAGCAGCTTCTTCGAACCCGGCAGCGAGATCCTGCTGGCCCACGACACCGATGACGTGGTCGCGGCGCTCGCCTTGCCGGCAGATGAACTCGATGCCATCAAAACCCGTGCGCGCGAACGGGTTCTGGATGAACACACTTCTGCCCGGCGCGCGGCGGAGCTGGACCACATTCTAAACGACGCCTTTCAAAGATCTCCCCGCGAACCGATGATGGAAGCAGTCTGATGTTGGGCATTGTGCCCGCTGCCGGGCGCGGCAGCCGCATTCAACCGCTCGGCTTCTCGAAAGAGCTGCTGCCGGTAGGCAGTCGGATCGATGGACAGACGGAGCGTCCCTGCGCGGTGAGCGAGTACCTGGTGCGGCGGATGGTGCGCGCCGGCGTCGACAAGATCTGTTTCATCATCGGATCGGGCAAATCCGACATTCTCGAATATTACGCCGCCGGCTATGGTGACGCTGCGGCTCTGTTCGTGGTGCAGCCCAACCCTGTTGGACTTTGCGATGCGATTTTTCGGGCAGCGCCTCTCGTCGCGCCCGACGAGACGGTTTTGATTGGTTTGCCCGATACGATCTGGTTCCCCGAGGACGGCTTCTCCTGCCTGCCGGATAGTTCCCTATCGTTTCTGCTCTTCCCGGTGGACCGCCCGGAATTTTTCGATGCCGTGGTTCTCGACGAGGGAGATCGGGTGAAGGAAATTCTGGTCAAGCGGCAAGACGCTGCCACGAACTGGATCTGGGGGGCGTTCAAGATGCCGGGCCGGATCTTGCACCAACTCGCTGCACTCTGGCGTGAACGGGACCGGCGTGACGAATATATCGGCACCCTGATCAATGCCTATCTGGCTGCCGGCGGTGAAGCCTACGGTGTCAGGGCCGGAGTCTCCTACGTCGATGTCGGCACCTTCAACGGCTATCGCACGGCTCTTCGGCTGCTCGAAGAGGGCGTCGCATCCGAACAACGCCAAACCGCCATGCTTGTGGGTGGAGCACACCCGCATGTGCCTGTCGTTCCCGGCGAAGGAGCCTGACCATGCTGCATTCCCATGCCGAAATCCGCCGCCGTATCGATGCTCTCGGCCCATGGTTCCACAACATGGAACTGGCCGGTGTCGAAACCGCTCCCAACCATTTTCTCGGCAATTACCCGCTGATCAAATGGCGCAAATTCGCCGAGGCCATTCCCGCGGATCTGACAGGCAAGACGGTGTTGGATATCGGCTGCAATGCCGGCTTCTATTCCATCGAGATGAAACGGCGAGGTGCTGCCCGTGTCCTCGGCATTGATTTCGATGAGGCTTATCTGGCGCAGGCCCGCTTTGCCGCCGAGATCGCCAATTGCGAGATCGAATTCCAGAAACTGTCGGTCTACGACGTCGGCGCCCTGCGCGAAACATTCGATATCGTGCTGTTCATGGGGGTGCTTTATCACTTGCGCCACCCGTTGCTTGCGCTCGACCTTATCCGTGAGCATGTCGCCGGTGATCTGATGATCTTCCAGTCCATGCAGCGCGGCAGCACCGATCTTCCCGAGATGGAAGAGAACTATCATTTCTGGACGCATGACCTGTTCGACCGGCCGGAATTTCCCAAGCTCCATTTCATCGAGCACCGCTATGCCGACGACCCGACCAACTGGTGGATACCCAATCGAGCCTGCACCGAAGCGATGCTGCGCAGCGCCGGTTTCGAGATCGTTCTGCACCCTGAGCAGGAGGTCTATTTCTGCCGGGCCGCAGGCGACCCGGCCAGTGGCGGTCCCGTCTACCCCTCGAAAGGACAGCGCCATGATTGAAGCCGCGATGATCTGGAACGAGCCCAACAACAAATCGCATTGGGATCCCGAGCTCGACCCCGACTGGAGCCGCTTCGCCAGGATGGCAATCCTGGCGGCGGACGCAATCGCATCTGAAAACCCGGCTTTGACCAAAGTGCTCGGTGGCATCTCGCCGATAGACCCGGGATTCATCACCCGCATGAAGGAATTCGGCGTGCTGGATCATGTCGACGCCGTCGCCGTGCACGGCTTTCCGCTCGACTGGAACCTGTGGCAAATCCAGGAATGGCCGCAGAAGATCGGCGAGATCGCGACCGTCACCGACCTTCCCATCTGGGTCAGCGAAGTCGGCGTATCGACCTTCGGCGCCGAGGAAATCCAGGTCTGGGGGCTCAAGCGAACAGCTGAATTGCTGCTCGGCAATGCACCACGCGTCCAGTGGTACAGCCTCTACGATCTTCCGCGTGAATGGGAAGCAACGACGCGTCACCGCGAAGCCGAAGGCTCCTCTTATTACCGTCATTTCCATATGGGGCTGCTGCGCCAGGACGGCACGCCAAAGCCCGCGCTGGAGGAATTCCTGCGCTATACACCCGCAATGGGACTGGTGCAGTGGTTTCATTTCGAAGATCCGCGGCTGGACGACGCTGTCGCCTGGCTGAAGCGGCTGGGTGTCACCAATATGCGTACCGGGCTTTCCTGGGCGGACAGTTTTCGGCCGAATGCGCTGGACTGGTTCGACCGGCAGATGGAAGCACTCGCCGATTTCGACGTGACGGTCACCTTCTGCTTCACACCTCAGCATCGCGGAATGATGCCCCACCACACCAGCCCGCCACTGGTGCCGGAGGAGTTCGCGGAATTCTGCTCAACCATGATCCGCCGCTATGCGCCTGGCATGACATCCGCCTCGCTCCCCACGCGGCGGGCCTCGGCCGCGTGAAATCGTCATGCTGCCCATGCATCAGATGCCGGACTTCGCAACACCACTGACAGGTGGGGATGCGGCGCAGGGCACCGGGACGCAACCGGCCGCGACACTCACCGTCCTCAATGTCGCCTACCCTCTCGCGCCCGTCGGACCCGACGCTGTCGGCGGTGCCGAACAGGTTCTGTCGATGCTCGATCGGGCGTTGGTTCACGCCGGCCATCGATCTATCGTCATTGCTTGCCGTGGCTCCAGCACGAGCGGCACGCTTGTGGAAATACCGGCCGAAAACGGCATGCTCGACGAGGCGGCGAAGCGCCGCGCGCAAGAGGCCCATCGCAAAGCGATCGCCGCTGCCCGCGCCCGATGGCCCATCGATGTGGTTCATCTGCACGGCATCGATTTCGACGCTTATCTGCCCGACGATGGTCCGACCTTGGTGACCCTCCACCTGCCGTTGGATTGGTATCCGGCCGCGGCATTGCGCCCGACGCGTGGCGACCTCTGGCTTCATGCGGTCTCACCCAGCCAGCAGAAAACCGCGCCATCAGGCGCCAGGCTGACGGCACCGATTCCGAACGGCGTCGACATCCAAGCACTGAACCTGCCGCAGCCGAAGCGCGACTTTGCCCTGGTTCTGAGCCGGGTTTGCCCGGAGAAGGGCATTCACCTGGCGCTCGATGCAGCCAAACTAGCAGGCGTTCCGCTGGTCGTCGGCGGTAAGGTCTATCCCTACGAAACGCATACGCGGTACTTTCGCGACGAGGTCCAATCTCGCCTCGATGGCCGCCGCCGCTTCCTTGGCCCGCTCGGCTTCACCGCCAAGCGACGCTTTCTCAACGCAGCGCGCTGTCTGGTCATTCCGAGCCTCGCAGCCGAGACCAGCTCGCTTGTGGCCATGGAGGCCCTCGCCTGCGGGACCCCGGTAGTCGCCTTTCCAAATGGTGCGCTTCCCGACGTCATAGAGCACGGCAGGACGGGCTTTCTCGTCGACACGGTCGACGAGATGGCCCAAGCCATTCTTGCGGCGCCCAGCTTGGATGCCGAGACATGCAGGGCGGAGGCGCGACGGCGATTTTCGCTGGAACGGATGATCTCGTCTTACATGGATGCCTATCAGGCGCTGGCACAGCTTGGCACTGGTCGCCGGCGCTTGGCTGCGACGCCGTGAGCAAAGCGGTGCTGCGCTGCGAAATCATCGGTGACCCCGCGCAGTTCGACGCCTTGACGCCGCACTGGTGGAAACTGTGGCAGCAGAGTCCCTCGGCGACGCCGTTTCAATCTCCCGCCTGGCTGGTGCCATGGTGGCACGCATTCGCACCCGGTGAACTGGCGACAGTCGCGGTCTGGCGCGGCGGCGATCTGGTCGGGCTGGCGCCGCTCTATCTCGAGCACGGGACGGCCGGTTCGAAGCTGCTTCCGGTCGGCATTTCGCTCAGCGACTATCTGGACATCCTGGCTGTCCCTGGGATCGAAGCCGAGGTTGTCGGCATTATCAGCGAGTCGATCTTCTCGATCGGGTGGGCGCAATGGATCTTGTCGGACTTGCCGCAGGACAGCGTCGCCCTTGCGATGAAGCATCCCGAGATGGATCGGCCGACCGCCCATGCCGCCTGCCCCGTGCTCGCCATCGCCGGCGACGAAACGCTGGCAGGCTGCGTCCCCGCAAGACGCAGACGCCAGTTGCGTCGGGCGCGCCAGGCGGCATCAAGATGCGGCCGGATTGCGCTGTCATCGGCAAACGGCAGTCCGCAAACCTTCCTCGATCAATTGATCCGCCTGCACAATGTGCGATGGGCCGAACACGGAGGGGGTGTGTTGGCCAACCCCGCCGTCGAGCAATTCCATCGGCTCTCGCTTCCCTTGCTCGATGCTCATGGTCTGGTGCGATGCTGGCTGCTCGCGATCGATGACAGGACCATCGGTGCCTATTACGGATTTCACCACCGCGGCCGTGCCTACGCTTATCTGGGTGGGTTCGACCCTGCTTATGCCGAGGAGAGCCCGGGCGCGATCCTGATTGGCCACGCAATCGTGGAGTCGATCCGTGAAGATGCGCGCGAGTTCGATTTCCTGCGCGGCCAGGAGGCCTACAAATATGGCTGGGGCGCCGCCGACAGGTGGACGATGCGCAGGGTCTGGACGCGGAGTTGACCCATGAGTGTAACCGCACCGAAAGGCGCCCAGCGCCGGACATCGGTCAGGCTGGCGGTTGAAGACTGCATGGCCGACGGTATTTGCGCCGAAGGTGTTCTCGTCAGGCTGGCGCTCCACCTGCCGCCCACAATTGGGGCAGCGGAATTGGCGGAGGTCGTGCTGAAAGTCCGTCCGGCGGATACCGGCGACGCGGCAAGATTGCGGAAGGTCGCCGGACTGCTGCGCTGCAAACCAGACGTCTTTGCCATGTTGCGAGCGACGGGCGGCGCCGTTCGCCATGAGCGCAATGAGGACGAGACGAATGCCGCTGTCGTCATGCGGCTGGCGTCCAGCTTCGATGCCGCGGCAGCGATTTCGGGAGCCGCGAGTGTCCAACTGGCATCCCTCGGCGATGTGGAAAGGCTCACAGCCACGACCAACGAAATCGTCGCATGGCTGGAAGCCCGAGAATTCACCGGAAGGGAACGGAGCATTCTCGACATCGGTTGCGGCATCGGCCGTTTCGAGCGTGCGCTGTGCAGATCCTTCAAGCGGATGGTCGGTATCGATATATCGTCGCGAATGATCTCCATCGCCTCAGAGCAATGCGCCGCACTCGGCAATGTCGAGTTACGACAAACCTCCGGTCTCGATCTGGCCGATTTCGACGATGCCAGTTTCGATTGCGTGCTGGCGGTCGACAGCTTTCCCTATCTGGTTCTGGCCGGCATGGCAGAGCGGCATTTCGAAGAAATTGCGCGCGTTCTGAAACGGCCGGGCTGGCTCGCCTTGCTGAACTATTCCTATCGCGGATCGCTTTTCTCAGACCGCGACGATATCGGCCGTCTGGCGCAAGCTCATCAATTGCGGGTCCTCATCGACGGTGAGAAGCCGTTTCGATCATGGGATGGCAACGCTTTTTTGCTCGCTCGGTGAGACGGAACATTACAGCACGATGCCAGTTCGGATGTCGAGCAAAGGGCACCAACGAGTGTCCTCGATTCGAAGGAGGAGCGCGGGCTGGACGGCAATCGGATCAAGTCCGAAGGATTACGCCGCTAATCGATTGCCGAAGGACTGAACGCCACCGCGCGGGCCTGTGGTCCGCGGGGCGACCAAGGAGCAAGGAAATAAACCTGTGCAAGGGTCCGCCGGTCAGCTTCTCGGCGGTGGACACAGGCTTGTAATGCCGGGCGCTTATCACCACACTACGATCAAGGGACCGCTATCAAGAGAATGTGATGTCTCGTTCGAGCGACGATACCGCGGATCCGCATGTCGAGATGGCGGTGGATCGGGAGATTGCCTCCCTGCTGGCAGCCATAGAGCAGGAAAAGATTCCGGACCGCCTCACCAAGCTGGCGATCGAATTGCAGAACGCGCTCGTCGAGAAGCGTCGGCGCGACGTGAACAACTGACTATCTGCGGCTGTCGACCTCGACGTCGAGCTGACCGTCCGACAGCTGGTTTCTCCTCTCCATCAATGTCTCCAGCGAACTCTCCCCTAGGAGTTCAAGGATGTTGGCGCGCGCACGGTTCAGGCGGCTTTTGACCGTCCCGACCGCGCAACCGCATATGTCGGCGGTTTCCTCGTAGCTCACTCCCAAAACGCCGATCAGCATCAGCACCTCGCGTTGGTGTTCAGGCAGTCTTTGAATGGCGCCGTGAACTTCCCTGCTCTGAACGGTCCATTCCTGGGTGGCTTCCGAAATTGGTCTCGAAGAGGCGCAGTCGAGCAGGCCTGGCGCCTCCCGGGCAGCGATCTTGACCCGGGTATAATAGGTGTTGCGCATGATGGTGAAGAGCCACGACTTCATTCGCGTACCGGGTTCGAACTTGTCGATGTTGGCGAGACCCTTGGTCAGTGTCTCCTGCACGAGATCGTCAGCATCGTCGGGGACGCGGCAGAAGGTGCGGGCGAATGCCCGCAGGGCGGGTATCAGGTCAACGATGGAAACTTCATTGGTTTCCTGGTCGGCCAAAAGGCAGCCTCCGGATGACAATGGTCCAGCTCCCAGCAGAAAGAGTGTGTGAACGCAGCCTCAGCTAAATGCATGGAAGTTTGGTTCGTTCCTCTTGCTGGAGACAACTCTTCATAATTCTTCGCGGGCGGAGATATCTGTCATGCGATCGGCGCATACCATCACCGCAGCAGCGACGCCTCCTTCGACAGTGGTATCTACAGCGTCCGCTTTTTTACGGGAACAAAGCCGTTCACCGGCAGTTTGATGGCTTGCCACTTTAACCTTCCAGTATCGATCGAGGACCTGTCATGGCCAAATCCGCTCGCCCCTCCGCTCGCCAATCGGCAAGTGGACTGGATCAGAATAGCGCGCGCGGAAATGGCGGCGAGTTGCACCAGGTCGCGGGAGACGACACGCCTGTCCTTACCACGGCGCTCGGAACGCCTGTCTCCGACGACCAAAACACATTGCGGATCGGTGAACGCGGACCATCGCTGATCGAAGACTTTCACTTTCGCGAGAAGATTTTCCACTTCGACCACGAACGCATCCCGGAACGGGTCGTCCATGCCCGCGGCTATGGCGCGCATGGTTATTTCGAGACCTACGACTCACTGGCCAAATACACACGTGCCGACATTTTCCAGCGAGCTGGTGAAAAGACGCCGGCATTCGTTCGTTTCTCGACGGTTGCCGGCAACAAGGGCTCGTTCGATCTCGCCCGCGACGTGCGCGGCTTTGCGGTCAAGCTCTACACCAAGGAAGGCAATTGGGATTTGGTCGGCAACAACATTCCGGTCTTCTTCATCCAGGACGCCATCAAGTTTCCCGATCTGATCCACGCCGCCAAACAGGAGCCCGACCGTGCTTTTCCGCAGGCACAGACGGCGCACGACAATTTCTGGGACTTCATCAGCCTGATGCCGGAATCGATGCACATGGTGATGTGGATCATGTCGGATCGCGCCATCCCGCGTTCCTTCCGCTTCATGCAAGGCTTCGGTGTGCATACGTTCCGCCTCGTCAACGCCAAGGACGAATCCACCTTCGTCAAGTTCATCTGGAAACCCAAGCTCGGCATGCAATCGGTGGTCTGGAACGAGGCGGTCAAGATCAACGGCGCCGATCCCGACTTCCATCGCCGCGATCTGTGGGAGGCCATACAGGCCGGCAATTTCCCGGAATGGGAGTTGACGGTGCAACTGTTCGATCAGGCGTTTGCCGACAGTTTTGACTTCGATATCCTGGACGCAACGAAGATCATTCCCGAAGAGGTTCTCGAACCAATTCCGGTCGGTCGGCTGGTGCTCGACCGGATGCCGGATAATTTCTTCGCCGAGACCGAGCAGGTTGCATTCATGACGCAGAATGTGCCGCCCGGAATCGATTTCTCCAACGATCCGCTTCTGCAGGGCCGCAACTTCTCCTATCTCGATACCCAATTGAAGCGGCTGGGCAGTCCGAACTTTACCCATCTGCCGGTCAATGCGCCGAAGTGCCCGTTCGCCCATTTTCAACAGGACGGGCACATGGCCATGCGCAATCCGGCCGGTCGCGCCAACTATGAACCTAACTCATGGGGACTGGGACCGCGCGAGGATCCGCAGCGTGGCTTCCGTTCTTTCTCCGATGCCGAACAAGGGCAGAAAGTACGTCTGCGCGCGGAGAGCTTCGCCGATCACTACAGCCAGGCCCGGCAATTCTTCAACAGCCAGACACCACCGGAGCAGCGTCACATCGCGATGGCGCTGACGTTTGAACTGAGCAAGGTCCAGGCACCGGCGATCCGCGAACGCATGGTTTCGCATTTGTTGAACATCGATGAAACGCTGGCGACCACGGTCGCCGACAAGCTCGGCATCCGTGACATGCCCGAACCTGCCGAAGCCGCCGTTCCACCGCGCGATGACTTGCCGCCGTCGCCGGCGCTCAGCATCATCCAAAACGGGCCCGACAGTTTCGAAGGCCGCAAAGTCGGTGTCATGCTCAGCGATGGAGCCGATGTCGCGCTGTTCGAGGAACTTCGTTCCGCCATCGAAGCGGAAGGCGCGGTGATGGAGGTGGTTGCGCCCAAGGTGGGCGGCGTCGAAGCCGCCGACGGCACCCACATCGAGGCAAGGCACATGATCGACGGCGGTCCATCCGTTTTGTTCGACGCGGTGGTGCTGCTCCTCTCCGAGGCGGGCGCCGAGCTACTGGTCACGGAGGCCGCTGCGAAGGATTTCGTGTCTGATGCGTTTGCGCATTGCAAGTTCATCGGCTTCACCTCCGGGGCCGAGCCGCTCCTGATCAAAGCAGGCGTCGCTCCCGATGCCGATGAGGGGCTGAGGCGGCTGGATTCGGCAGCTTCGGTAGCTGCGTTTGTGCAGTCATGCCGCAAACTGCGGCTCTGGGCGCGGGAGGCGGCTGTCAAACTTTGATGCGATGGCGTCAGCTGTTTCCGTTGGCGCGTCCGCACTCTTTGGTTTGCCGCCAACCCAGCCGGCACCGCGGTCTACGAGCGATCTTCCTTGCTGGACGCTTGTCGCCGCTGCTTCTCCAGAACCTCGTCGGTCCCAACCAGCTTCTTTGCTCCGCCTGAAATGGTCGTGGACACCACCGAAGGCGGATCGCTCGCGGGAAAGGAATCCTCCAACCCCGCCTGCAGTTGGTCCTCGAGCGTGCGTGGTTCTTCGGACCGGCCGGGCGTTCTGCGCGTGTCGATCTTCTCCAGCGACTGTTTCTTTTTCGGCGAATCGTTGGCGTTCCGGACCAGGGCGTAAAGCTGCTCGATCGCGAGTTCCTTGATCGTTTCGAAATCGGCCCGATCGTCCTTGGCAGCCTCGATTTGATCAACCATGGCTTTCTCGAAGCGGTCGAGGCTGTCGCCTCCGCAGGCATGGGAAAGGCGCAACAGGGCTTCGTTCAGCATCAACGGAGCGAAATGTGCTGAAGCTTCAAGCCTGAGTTGCCTTAAACGGTCCGGAGTTGCGGCCTGCAACTTTGACATGGACAACCTCCTTTCTCCCAAGCGTCTCAACGGGATTTGACCGCCGATGTTCCACCGTGCCTGAACATCTGTCATGCCATGCGAGCTACAGGAACCAGCTTGCCACCAATCCCGCCGACGCCGCAAAAATCGCCAAGGTCGTCACGCCGCCCAGGATGTTCGTGCTTGTGCTGTTGACCTTGTCGCCCATGATCTTGCGATTGTTGGTCATGATGAGGATGAGAAGCAGCAGCGGCGGCGTTGAAAATCCTTGCACGATGCCGGACCAGACGAGAGCTTTCATCGGGTTGAAGCCGAAGAAATTGAGACCCACCGCCACCAGCGTTATGACCCCGATCGCGATGTAGAATTTGGGAGCCTGCCGGGGTTTGGCATGCAGGCTATTCTTCCATCCCATCGCCTGGGCGAAATCGAAAGCAGCGCCAGCGGTCATGATCGGCACGGCCAGGAAGCCGACGCCAATTACACCGGCCGCAAAGAGAATGCCGGCAGCGTCGCCGGCAAGCGGCCGCAGCGCTTCGGCCGCCTGTGCCGCTGTCTCGATCTGCGTGTGTCCGGCCTTGTAGAGCGTCGACCCGGTCGAAAGGATGATAAAATACATGATCAGATTGGAGAACGTCATGCCGATTAGGATATCGCGGCGGGATCGGCGCAGTTCACCCTCGGTGGCGCCTTTGCGCTCTTCGAGGCTCGTTCGACCCTTGGCGATCTCCTCCTCCACCTCCTGATTGGACTGCCACGTGTAAAGGTATGCGGAGAGAGTGGTCCCGACGATGGCGACGAGGATGGACAGGTACTCTCGGCTGAACTCGATTTGTGGCAACAGCGTGCCACGCAGGATGGAAGCGGCATCCGGTTTGGCAAGCACCGCGGAGACCACATAGGCAAGCAGAGCCAGAGCCAGCCACCGGAACACATTTCGGATCAATTTGTACGATCCGAGCACCTGCAGGGCAAAAATGACGACCGCAACGGCAGTGACGACCAACGGAGCAGGCAGCGGAACGAACAGCACAATAGCCGCCGACATGGCGCCAAGGTCGGCGGCTGCCTCGATCGTGTTGCCAATCAGCACGCCCACCAGCACGGACCATAGCAGCCAACGCGGATAGAGGTCCGATATGACCTGGAAAAGCCCGCGACCCGAAACCTGGCCAAGTTTGGATGAAAGGTAGACGACGAGATACATCATCGGCAGCGTGACAGGTGCCGTCCACAGCAGGTCGGGGCCGAACCGCGCTCCGGCGCTGGCGTAGGTACC
>NZ_RZPL01000031.1:15169-16808 GCF_004022805.1 Mesorhizobium sp. M7A.F.Ca.CA.002.04.1.1
AGGTACCGATGGCCGAGCAGTCGTCATCGGCCGCGCCGGTGATCAGGCCAAGCCCAAGAGCCCGAACGACGTCGCCCCCTTTTCGCCTGCTTTCCCTTTGGCCAGCATTCTCAGGCGGCTTGTTCATTGAAGGCGCGTCTTTACCGAGGCCACGCAAGAAATCATGACGAACATTCCAATCGGATGGCGATGAAGCGTTGCAGCTGCATTGAGATCGAGGTTCGAACCTCCGGTCAGGTTTTTTGTTCCTGGACACGGTCCCGGCCCGCAACGGCGGCGGAGCCGAACGTCAAAGCGAATGCTCCGTCCCCCTGAAGAAGACAATGCTTGTGTCGAAGCCAATCCTTCAGGCGACGTGGCAAGCTATTTCTTCAAGTCAGCGGCTCGTACTGCCGCCGATCACCATCCGCACGCCGAGGCCGATAATGAGACAGCCGGCGAGCCGCTGCTGCCAAAGCCTTGCGCGAGGGTGCCGCATGACCCATGCGCCGACCGCGCCCGATGCCAAGGCGTAGGCTCCCAGCACCAGCACACCGGTTATCTTCTGTGTTGCGCCAAGCAGCACCAGTTGCAACGTGACGGAGCCCCTATGCGGGTCGACAAATTGCGGCAGGAACGCAACCATGAACATCAAAGGCTAGGGATTGCTCAGATTGGCGATCATTCCTTCCCGGGCGGCGGCGAGCGGCCGCAGGGCCTTGATGTCACCTGTGGGAATGGTTGCCGAGGCTGAAAGCAGCAGCCGGAAACCCAGCCACATGATATAGGCCGCCCCGGCCCATCGAAGCAGATTGAACGCCACCGGCGAGGCGTGG
This sequence comes from Mesorhizobium sp. M7A.F.Ca.CA.002.04.1.1, assembly GCF_004022805.1. Classification (NCBI taxonomy): domain Bacteria; kingdom Pseudomonadati; phylum Pseudomonadota; class Alphaproteobacteria; order Hyphomicrobiales; family Phyllobacteriaceae; genus Mesorhizobium; species Mesorhizobium sp. M7A.F.Ca.CA.002.04.1.1. The sequence goes on from NZ_RZPL01000031.1 coordinate 15,985, forward strand.
ACAAGCGAAGACAGGCCGAATGCAATCAGCGGAAGCTGCACCAGTCCGGCGCCCAGCGTCATGCCGAGTACCGTGAACAACGCCACGCCGCGCCCGTGTCCGATGCCGCGGGCCATCACCAGCATGCTGTCGGGGCCTGGCGGCACCTGCATCAGAATGACGGTTCCGACAAAAGCTGTCCACAATGAGAGGTCGATGGGCATCTCCTTTCGCGCCGCCGATGACATCAAAGCGGCCAGCCGTCACCGGGTTCCGGCGGCAAATGAAAATGTCCATCGTGAAGAACCTCCATGAACCCGTCAGATGGAACGCGGTGCAGTCCTGGAAGTTGAAAAGCCGGAGCCGTTCCTGAACCGGTTTTGGAGGCCTGATCCGTGCATGAACCGATAAACGCCTTCCCGCTCCCGCTGGATACGTCTCCGATGGAGGCCAGGCTTGCCGATGCAATCCCAAGGGATGGGAACCGCTGGCAGTACGAGCCTAAATGGGACGGATTCCGCTGCCTTGCTTTCAAGAGCGACGACACCGTTGACCTGCGCGCCAAATCCGGCAAGCCGCTCGGCCGCTATTTTCCGGAAATCACGGAGATCCTGCGTGACCTCAAGCGCGGGCATTTCGTCATCGACGGCGAGATTGTCATCGAGGTGGACGGTGAGCTTTCCTTCGAGGCGCTGCAGATGCGTCTTCACCCGGCACAAAGCAGAATCCGCAAACTGAGTTCGCAGACGCCTGCCAGTCTGATCCTCTTCGACATGCTTGCCAGGCCGGGCGGCGAGGTCATCACCGGCAAACCACTTGTCGAAAGGCGGCGAGCGATCGAGGAC
>NZ_RZPL01000320.1:0-6165 GCF_004022805.1 Mesorhizobium sp. M7A.F.Ca.CA.002.04.1.1
ACATAGACGAGGCTTTACTATGAAAAAAGACTATGCATTTCTATTTCAGAGATAACAAAATGGAATGACGGAGATGGCCAGTCTCGATGTCGATGCCGTGCGCACTTTCGTCATGGTGGCCGACCTGCAGAGCTTCACCCGGGCGGCTGCAGCACTTGGCAGCACCCAGGCGACGATCAGCGTCAAGTTGCGGCGGCTCGAGGAAAAGCTCGGCGCACGTTTGATCGAACGAACCCCGCGCCGCGTGGCACTGTCGGAAAGGGGGGCTGTCTTCCTGCCCGTGGCCCGCGAATTCCTTGCCGCCCATGAACGCGCCGTCGCGGAATTTTCCGCGGCGCCATGTCGGCTTGCGCTCGGCTTCGTCGATCATGTCGCGGGGCCTGAGCTTTCCACGCTGATCGCCCAGCTTCATGCCCACGATCCGTCGCTCGCGCTCAACATACGGATCGATACCAGCTCCATGCTGGAAGAAGCTTTCGATCGCGGCGAACTCGATGCGGTGATTGTGCACCAGGAAGATGACAGTCGACGCGGTGAAGCTTTGTCGCGCACCCACTATGGCTGGTTCGCGGCACCTGGCTTCGAATGGCGACCAGGCACGCCCCTGCGCCTGGCTCTTTTAAGCACCAGATGCAATTGCCCGGACCGTATGAGAGCGGTCGAAGCGCTGGACCGGGCAGGCATCGCCTGGAATGAGGCTTTCGTCGGCGGCGGCGGCGCTGCCGTCAACATCGCGGTATCGGCGGGCTTTGCCCTTTCCGCCCTCGCTTACCGGGTTGTGCCCCCGGGCTTGATCGAGGTGGGCCGCAAACTCGGCCTGCCACCAATTCCCCCGTCCGAGATCGTTTTGCAGTCGCACGCTCTGCCGCCGCGGGCGCGGGAGGCGCTGCACATGCTCGCGACCGCTTTTCGCGAATATAATTCGCCTGCCGAATAGGCAAGGGTGTTCCTGATCCCGATTCTATTGGTATGGATCGGGTTCCAGACTTCAGAGGGAACGAAATGTCCGAGATAATCGTCCGCCCGCTCGCGCAGTCCGACCACGCCGATTGGCGGCGCCTGTGGACCGACTATCTCACCTTCTATGAGACGAAGCTGCCGGAAGAGGTCTACGCCGTCACCTGGAAGCGGCTGTTCACTCCGGGCGAATTCGAGCCAAAAGGCTTCATCGCCACACTGGACGGCAAGGCGGTCGGTCTCACGCACTTCCTGTACCACCGCTCCGGCTGGTCGGAGAAAAACAACTGCTATCTGCAGGATTTGTTCGCCGACCCGGATGTGCGCGGCAAGGGGATCGGCGCCGCCCTTATCAACGCAGTGAAGGAAGAGGCGGCAAAGATCGGCGTCAAGAATGTCTACTGGATGACGCACGAGACCAACGCCACCGCGCGCAAGCTTTACGACCACGTCGCCCGCCGCACGGGCTTCATCGAGTATGATTTGCTGTAACCGGCCATGTTCATCCCCTTCTTCCTTGAACTGAAGGCTGCACGCGTTCCCGTCTCGCTCAGGGAATATCTGTCGCTGCTCGAAGGGCTGGAAGCCGGGTTGGTCGACTACGACGTCGAAGGTTTTTATTACCTCGCCCGCGCCGCCCTGGTGAAGGACGAGCGCCACATCGACCGCTTCGACCAGGTGTTCGCGCATGTCTTCAAGGGCATTGAAGCGCTGGGCGGACCGGACGCGCTGGACGTCGCCAATATCCCCGAGGAATGGTTGCGCCGCCTCGCCGAAAAGCACCTGACCGACGAGGAGAAAAAACTGGTCGAGGCGCTCGGCGGGTTCGAAAAGCTGATGGAGACTTTGAAACAGCGACTCGAGGAGCAAAAAGGTCGCCACCAGGGCGGCTCGAAATGGATCGGCACCGGCGGAACCTCGCCATTCGGCGCCTATGGCTACAATCCCGAAGGCGTGCGCATCGGCCAGCATGAAAGCCGCAACCGCCGCGCGGTGAAGGTCTGGGACAAGCGCGAGTTCAGGAATTTCGACGATGCCGTCGAACTCGGCACCCGCAACATCAAGATCGCGCTGAAACGCCTGCGTCGCTGGGTGCGCGAGGGCGCCGAGGAAGAGTTCGACCTGCCCGGAACCATCCACGCCACGGCCGAACACGGCTATCTCGACGTGCAGACGCGGCCAGAGCGGCGCAACGCGGTGAAGCTGTTGATGTTCTTCGATGTCGGCGGCTCGATGGACGACCACATCAAAAGCGTCGAGGAGCTGTTCTCGGCCGCCCGCGCCGAATTCCGCCAGCTCGAATATTTCTATTTCCACAACTGCCTCTATGAGGGCGTGTGGAAGGACAATCGCCGCAGGCATGCCGAGGTGATTCCGACCTTCGACCTGCTTCACAAATACGGTCCGGACTACAAGGTGATCGTCGTCGGCGACGCCTCGATGAGCCCTTACGAGATCGCTCACCCCGGCGGTTCGGTCGAGCACTGGAATCCGGAGGCGGGCAGCGTCTGGCTCGGCCGTCTGCTGCAGCAATGGCCGAACGCGGTATGGCTGAACCCCGAAGATCCCAAGAACTGGGGCTACACCCATTCGGTTGCGATGATCCGCGACATTTTCGGCGGCCGCATGTTCCCGCTGACGCTGGCCGGGCTGGAGGGCGCGACCAAGCAGCTTTCAAGAAAGCACTGAAAGACCGACAGGAGATCCGATGACCTGCTTCCTCTGCCTGCAATGCGGCGTCCAGTTCGCGGCGACAGAGACGCCGCCAGAACATTGCCCGATCTGCGAGGACGAGCGCCAATATGTGCGCTGGGAGGGCCAAGCGTGGATCACGCCGGAGGAACTTGCCGAAGGACACCGGCTTGTTATGAAGGACGATGCCGGCGTTCTCGGCTTCGGCATCGAGCCGCGCTTCGCCATCGGCCAACGGGCGCTGCTGGCGCAGACGCCGCACGGCAACGTGCTGTGGGACTGCGTTTCGATGGTCAGCGACGAGGCGGTGGCCGAGATCAACCGCCGCGGTGGCCTGGCGGCGATCGCCATCTCGCACTGCCACTATTATTCGGTGATGGCCAGTTGGAGCGAGGCGTTTGGCGGCGTGCCGATTTATCTCCATGCCGACGACCGCCAATGGATCATGCGACCGCACAAGGCGATCGTCAGTTGGGAAGGCGAGACGCTGGCCATAAACCCTTCGCTGACGCTCATCCGCTGCGGCGGCCACTTTGCCGGCGGTCAGGTGCTGCACTGGAAACGCGATGTCGGCGACGTCTTGCTGGCCGGCGATATCTTGCAGGTGACGCCGACGCGCCACCATGTCAGCTTCATGTACAGCTATCCGAACTACATTCCGCTCAATGCAGCGGCCGTGCGCCGCATCGCGGCGGCACTGGAGCCATTCGCGTTCGACCATATCTATGGTGCATGGTGGAACCAGAATGTCATCGGGGGCGCAAAAGCGGCGTTCGCTGCTTCGGTCGATCGCTATCTCAGGGCGATCGCATAAAGATCACGATCGAAAATGCGGGCAAATCGCGTAACAAATGCCTATCTTGGTGCGAATATGAGGTTGCAATCCGCGCATGGTCCCGAACCTCCGGTTCGGAAAGGATCATGCGCAAAACCAAAGTACTACAGCGTCCTTTGCGCGTCCGATGGGCGCGCGGCGCTGTAGTGGCGAGCCGGCAAGGCTGAGGAGATCGAATGGACACCCACACCTACCCTGTAACCCGCACCGACGCCGAATGGCGCGCCCGGCTGACGCCGGAGCAGTATGCCGTCATGCGCGGCCACGGCACCGAGCGGCCGGGAAGTTGCGCTTTGCTCTACGAGAAGCGCGCCGGCACCTTTTCCTGCGTCGGCTGCGACCAGCCTTTGTTTGAATCCAAGCTGAAGTTCGAGAGCGGCACCGGCTGGCCGAGCTTCAACGACCCGGTGCCGGGTTCGGTCGAAAACACCGTCGACCGCAGCTACGGCATGGTTCGCACCGAATGCCATTGCGCCCGCTGCGGCAGCCATCTCGGCCATGTCTTCGAGGACGGCCCGCCGCCGACCGGCCTGCGCTATTGCATCAACGGCGTGGCGCTGAAATTCGAGCCGGCGGCCTGAACCGAAATTCGATTGAATGAATGAAAAGGGCGGCTGCGGCCGCCCTTTTCATTGCCCCCCGGCCGAACCCGGCGAACGCGGTGGGCGCCCGTGTCCGCTCTCAGACCACGACCGTCAGGATCAGCCATAATGTGGCGCCGAGCGTCATCAGTGAGGCCTTGGCGCCACCGGCCTTTTCCGTGGTTCGCCATACGGAAAAGGTCAGAAAGAGGTTGTAGGGCACCGGTGCGAAATGCACCGCCAGAACCAGCGCCAGCGGCAGCTTCAGTCCGAGCAGGACGATCGCGGCCACCAGAGATGCGACGTTGAGCGCCGTGCCGACAAGAACAAGGTCGCGCCAGAACAGCCGGTCGAGCGGCACCTGGCCTTGCCAGCGTGAGCGGAAAAAGGAGCCGATACCCTCTGGCAACACCGGATGTCTATCCCTGCCTCAGGACTTCGGTTACCGCGCGCTCGAAACGCGAACATTCGGTCACCAGCCAGTCGGCCATGGCTGGCCAGTTGTCCTCGGCATAGCAGTTCACCCGCCACATCGAATTGATGCCGAGATCCTCGCAACTCTGTTCCGGCCTGAGCTTCAGCCGGGCTTCGATATCAGGCTGGAACGGTTTCAACCGCGACCACGCTTGCGTGGCGCCGAACTTCTCGTTGCGGCCGAAGAAGACGCCGACCTGGCTCTGCGCCGGCGCGACATACATGGAAAGGACCAAGGCGAAATCGGGCAGCCCGCGCTGCCAGAACCAGGGTCCGCGCCTCGCCATCAGAGCCCTTTCTTCCGGATGCCGCTCGGCGAACAGCGTCCAGAAGCCGCGCTGGCGGAATTCAGAGGCGCGGCGGGCGCCGAAGTCGAATTCGCTCATGGCTCGATGCTCGCTCCGGCATCATGCTCGGCCGGAGACTGTTTCGAAATTCGCTCCGGCGAGTCATATGGTGGTGGTTTCGAGAACCGGAGCGGAGCGTACTTAAAGTACGTGAGCTCAGTTCTACTGCATTGCAGTAGAACTAGGGAAGCGCAGAAAACGCCACCAGATGGCCGCCGGAGTAGAATTTCCAGACGGTCTCTACACCATGCCGAGTGCGGCCTTGTACAGATCGAGGATGGTTTCCTCTTCCTGACGCTCGGCCTGGTCCTTCTTGCGCAGCCGGATGATCGTGCGCATCGCCTTGGTGTCGAAGCCTGTGCCCTTGGCCTCGGCGAACACTTCCTTGATGTCGTCGGAAATGGTCTTCTTCTCTTCCTCGAGCCGCTCTATGCGCTCGATGAAGGCACGCAGCTGGCCGGCGGCAACAGTCTGGCTGGTATCGGTGATATCGTCGGCCATATTTTTCTCCACATCGTTTCTGCGCCGCGACTCGGGATGCATGCAGCGGCGAATTGAGCGGGCTCGATGCCCGACCGCCGGCGGCGGGTCAAGCTGTTATCGATGATCGAACTGACGCTGCCGCCACGATGCGGACAGCGATCCCCCAGGAAGGTATCAATTAGCTGAAAGCGATCAGCAGATCCTTGGCATCGATCTGGTCGCCTGCCTTGACCAGCACCTCGGCGACCGTGCCGTCGCGCTCGGCATGCAGCGCCGTCTCCATCTTCATCGCTTCGATGGAAAGCAGCACGTCACCGGCCTTCACAGCCTGGCCGGCAGCCACCGAAAGCGCAGAAACGACGCCCGGCATCGGTGCGCCGACATGCGCCTCGTTGCCGGGTTCGGCCTTGCGGCGGGCCTTGGCGGCGGACGCGCCATGCGCCCGGTCGGGCACCTTGACACGGCGCGGCTGGCCGTTGAGCTCGAAGAACACGGTGACCATGCCCTTCTCGTCGACATCGCCGATGGCCAGGCACCGCACCACCAGCGTCTTGCCCTTCTCGATGTCGACGAAGATCTCGTCTTCCGGCTTCATGCCGTAGAAATACGTCGGCGTCGGCAGCACGCTGACCGGCCCATAGGTTTCCTGCGCGCCGGCGAAATCCGTGAACACCTTCGGATACATCAGCCACGAGGCGAATTCGAATTCCGACAGCTTGCGCTCGAGCTTCTCCTCGATTTCCTTGCGGTTGGCCTTGAGGTCGGCTGGCTTGAGCAGCGAGCCGGGCCGCACCGT
>NZ_RZPL01000321.1:0-6158 GCF_004022805.1 Mesorhizobium sp. M7A.F.Ca.CA.002.04.1.1
CGGTGCTGGTGCTGCCACTGACCATCCCGGTGCTGATCTTCGGCGTTTCGGCAAGCTATGGGGCGACCGCCAATCCCGACCCGTTTCTGCAGCCCTTCCTCATTCTTGCCGCGCTGACCCTGTTTCTTGGCGTGCTGGGTCCGGTCTCGGCGGCGCTGGCGCTGCGCCATGGCACGGATTGACGCAGCGTATGACTGCGGCTCGGCGACCGATTGCGAAGCCGACGGAGCGAGGCTAAGGAAAAGCATGTCTAGACTGGGCGACATGATCGGCTTGGAAGGCCCCACTTCAGCGGGACCTGCCGCATGAGTGCGCATGCACTCTACGTGACCGCCGCCTATGGCATCACTGCCGTGGTGCTGGCCGGATTGATCGGCTGGATCCTGCTCGACCAGCGGGCGCGCAAGCGTGAGCTTGCCGAACTGGAGGCGTCCGGCGTGAGGCGTCGCTCCGACAAGGTCGCCAAGCCATGAGCACCGAAACGGAAACGCCGCCGCCCAGTCGTCGCCTGTTCGTGCTTCTGCCGCTGCTGATCTTCCTCGGCCTGGCCGGACTGTTCCTGTCGCAACTGCTGTCGGGGCGCGATGCTTCGGAAGTGCCGTCGGCCCTGATCGGCCTGCCTGCGCCGCAAACCAGCCTGCCGGCGCTGGAGGGCTCAAACCTGCCGGGGCTCGATTCGAAAACCTTCGCCGGCAAGGTCACATTGGTCAACGTCTTCGCGTCGTGGTGCGCGCCATGCCGCGAAGAGCACCCGGTGCTTCTGGCGTTGTCGCAGGATAAGCGTTTCACCATGGCAGCGCTGAACTACAAGGACCGGCCCGAAAACGCACGCCGGTTCCTCGGCGATCTCGGCAATCCGTTCCAGGCGATAGGGGTCGACGAAGCGGGCCGCGCGGCGATCGACTGGGGCGTCTACGGCGTGCCGGAAACCTTCGTCATCGGCAAGGACGGCAAGATCGCCTACAAACATGTCGGCCCGCTGACGCCCGAGACGGTGCAGGCGTTGCTGTTGCCGCAGATCGACAAGGCACTGGCGGCGCATTGATATTCAGGTGATGCCGGCCTGCAAACAGCGGCTTCCTGCGCTTCCGGTGCTCGCGTACCAAAAGTACGCTCCGCTCCGGTTCTCGGAAACCACCGTTTTCGACTCGGCCTGACCTGAATCTCAACGCACCTTGGCGGCGCGTCTTATCGGGCTTGAGATCAGCCGTAGATCTGCTTGTGGATCTGGTAGAGCATTTCCGAGCGGTCGGCGCGCATGTCGGCCAGATCGCGGCTGGAAAAGCTGTCGATTTCGGCGACAAGGCGGTTGTAGTGCTTGCGCTTGGCAATGCTGTTGCGAGCGCGGGTCATGAGACTGTCGAGGATCATAGCAAGGTTCCTTTTTGGCGCCGCATTTCGGCGGCGGTTTCTTCCTCCCTTGATCGATACGAAGCATGACATAGTAATGGTGCATTGCAAAAAGAAGATGTTGCAATGCACCATTGCGCTGGACGCATAGCCGGTTAATGCGGCGCTAACGTCATGCGCAGAGCCGGCAAGCGATCTTTTGTGGGACACTGTGCGTACCCACATTGCCTTCTGTCCCTCCGGCTGGCTTGATCCCTGTCATTGATGCCGGGAGGAAAGCATGGCGGCCGCAGACTATTATGAAATTCTCGATCCGCGCTTCGCGCGCCTGTTCAACGGCAACGCGCAGGTCGAGAAGCTGTTCACCGGATGCCAGTGGGCGGAGGGGCCGGCCTGGTTCGCCGCCGGCCGCTATGTCGTCTGGTCCGACATCCCCAACAATCGCATGCTGCGTTATGACGAGACCGACGGCAATGTCAGCGTCTTCCGGCAGCCGTCCGGCAACTCGAACGGCAACACCGTCGACCGGCAGGGCCGGCTGATCACCTGCGAGCATTCGGGCCGCCGCGTCAGCCGCACCGAGTTCGACGGCTCGGTCACCACGATCGCGGCCAAATGGAAAGGCAAGCGGCTGAATTCGCCCAACGACGCGGTGGTGAAATCCGACGGTTCCATCTGGTTCACCGATCCAAGCTACGGCATCGATACGGATTATGAGGGCGACAGGGCTGAGAGCGAAATCGGCGCCTGCCACGTCTACCGGGTCGATCCCGGCACCGGCGAGCTCGAAGCCGTCATCACCGACATGGTCAGGCCCAACGGCCTCGCCTTCTCGCTGGACGAGAGCAAGCTTTATGTCGTCGATACCGGCCGCACGCATGGCGCGCAGAATCCGGCGCATATGCGGGTGTTCAATGTCGGCAAGGGCGGCAAGAAAGTCTCCGGCGAAAAAGTCTTCGCCGACTGCACCGCCGGCCTGTTCGACGGCTTCAGGCTCGACGAGGACGGCCGCATCTGGACCAGTGCCGCCGATGGCATCCATTGCTACGATCCGGACGGCACGCTGATCGGCAAGGTCAAGGTGCCGGAAGTCACCGCCAATTGCGTGTTCGGCGGCAACAAGCTGAATTGCCTCTACATCGCCGGCACCACGTCGCTCTACATGGTGCGGCTGATGGTCAACGGCGCCAAGACATACTGAGAGTTGAACACTGGCGACCGTTCGACGGTTTCATCGAAGCGGGTCGTGAGCACGAACATCCCCGGGAGGACAAGAAATGCCATTCGTCAACATCCGCATCGTCAAGGAAGTGATCGCCGCCGATCCGGCGGGCAAGAAGGCGGATATCGCCAAGAAGGTCACCGCGGCCATCATGGACGCCACCGGGCTGAGCAACGACGATGTCTGGGTGGTTTTTGAAGAGGTCAACGCCCGCGATTGGTACGTTGGGAAGACCGATGTGGAGACGCTGCGAAAGGGGTAATGCGCGATCTTTCCTTCTCCCCTTTTGGGAGGCCGAGACGGTTGAGGGTGGGTGACGGATTGCCGTCAGTGCCAAGCTGGAACATCCCTCATCCGACCTCGCTCGCGAGGCCACCACCCTGGGGCGAGCCACGGGTCTCGCCCCGTCCTTCGGACCCACAAGGGGAGAAGGAAGAGAGGCCGCCGCTCAACGCGAGCGGATAAACTCCGCGAAGGCATTCAGTGCATCATGCATCGCCTGCCGGTTCGCCGGCGCCGCCAGGATGCCCGCCACCTCCGGCGGCTTCCTGCCGAGCAGGGCGATCTCCAGCACATCGTCGTAAAGCGCGAACGACATGGTGCGCATGATCTCAGCCAATGCGGCGCGGGCGAACAGCGAGCGCGGCGAGGCGTGTACCAGCATGGCGGGCTTGGCGACGGCGGCATCGCGCGAGACCAGCCAGTCGAGCGCGTTCTTCAGCCCGCCCGGCACGCCATGGGCATATTCCGGACAGGAGATGATCAGGCCGTCGGCTCGACTGACGGCATGGATCAGCTTGGAGGCTTCGAGCGGTGTCCGCTCGCCTTCATCGTCGGGATTGAAGATCGGCAAACGGCCAAGCCCGTCATGGACGGTGACGCGGCAGCCGGACGGCGCTTCGCGCGCCAGTGTGGCGATCAGCGCCGAATTTGTGGAGGCCGCGCGCAGGCTGCCGGAAATGGCAAGGATGTTCAGCAAGGTATGGAATCGGTCCAGACGCGAATCGCGTCCGCAAAAACTACCACATCGTCTTCTTGTATTCCTCGTCGAGCCAGCGGTCGGTCGCCTCGGCGGAATCGGCAACCGCCAGCTGATCGCGCATGATCTGGCCGAGCGTCGGCAGCGTCGCGCGGTCGTACCAGGTTTCCGGCTTCCACAAATCCGAGCGCATGAAGGCTTTTGCGCAGTGCATGTAGGCCGCCTTGACGCTGACCACGACAACGCTTTGCGGCTCCCTGCCGTCGACGGCGAGCCGTTCGCGCAAATTTGCGTCGACGGTGATGCGGGCATCGCCGTTGACGCGCAGCGTCTCGTTCATGCCGGGGATGAGGAAGAGCAGCCCGACCGGGGGATTGACGAGGATGTTTTCCAGCGTGTCGAGCCGGTTGTTGCCGGGCCGGTCGGGAATGGCGATGGTGGTGTCGTCCAGAACGGTGGCAAAGCCCGGTTTGTCGCCCTTCGGCGTCACGTCGGCATTGCCGGCACCGTCGGACGAGCCAATCAGCACGAATGGGCTCTTGCCGATGAAGGAGCGGCAATGGCCGTCAAGTTTTTTCAGCTCCTTTCGGATAGAACCGTCGGTCGGTCGTGGCGTCTTGTAGATCGTCCTCAACTGGTCGCGCGTGGTGACGAATTCCATGGCCCTTTCCCCTTATTTGCAGGCTCTATTTCCCGGCCTTCTCTTCTTTGCCGGTCTTGTCGTCCAGCGAATGGCGCAGGATCAGCGGCATCTGGCTGAAGGTGAACAGAAGCGTGATCGGCATGATGCCCCAGACCTTGAAAGTAACCCAGGCGTCGGTGGAAAAATTGCGCCACACCACCTCATTGACGATGGCCAGGAACAGGAAGAACAGGCCCCAGCGGAAGGTCAGCTTGCGCCAGCCTTCAGCGTCGAGGCTGAAGGCTGAATCGAAGACATAGCCAAGCAGCGACTTGCCGAAATACAGGCCGCCGAGCAGCACCCCGCCGAACAGCGTGTTGACGATGGTCGGCTTCATCTTGATGAAGATGTCGTCCTGCAGATAGAGCGTCAGCGCGCCGAAAATGAAGACGACGACGCCCGACACCATCGGCATGATCGGCAAGGTGCGGGTGAGCAGCCACGAGGCGATCAGCGCGATTGCCGTGGCGGCCATGAACAGGCCGGTGGCGACGAAGATCGGCCCGCCGAACTCGGCCAGAACAGGGAATTTCTGCACCAGCCATCCGCTGCGCGCATTGGCGAAGAAGAACACCATCAACGGACCCAGCTCCAGCACCAGCTTGAGCAGCGGATTGACGCCTTCCTTCTTCTGCTTCTGCGGGTCCGACGGATCGCGTTCGAGAATGGGTGGGTTCATGGAATCTCTTTCTTGCGCATGATCTGATCCAAAAAGTCTGCACCTTTTTGGGACATGCTTGTTAAGCTACTCCAGCGATCGCCCTGGCGAATTCGCTTGCTGAGAAAGGTTCGAGGTCGTCGACCTGTTCGCCGACGCCGATGAAATAGACCGGCAATTTGTGCTTTGCCGCGATCGCCACCAGAATACCGCCGCGCGCCGTGCCGTCCAGCTTGGTCATCACCAGGCCGTTGACGCCGGCGACATTGCGGAAGATCTCGACCTGGTTGAGCGCGTTCTGGCCGGTGGTGGCGTCGACCGTCTGCAGCACGGTGTGCGGCGCTTCCGGATCGAGCTTGCCGAGCACGCGGACGATCTTTTCGAGCTCGGCCATCAGTTCGGTCTTGTTCTGCAGACGGCCGGCGGTGTCGATGATCAGCACGTCGGAGCCGGCCTCTTTCGCCCGCTCGAATGCATCATAGGCAAGGCCGGCGGCATCGGCGCCGAGCTTGGAGGCGATGACCGGCGATTTCGTCCGCTCGCCCCAGATCTTCAGCTGCTCGATGGCTGCCGCGCGGAACGTGTCGCCGGCGGCGAGCATGACCGACAGGCCGCCATCGGTCAGCTTGGCGGCGAGCTTGCCGATGGTGGTGGTCTTGCCGGTGCCGTTGACGCCAACCACCAGGATGACATGCGGCTTGTGCGAGAGGTCGAGCTCCAGCGGCATGGCGACATGGGTCAGCACTTTTTCCACCTCGGCCGCCATGATGGCGCGGACCTCGGTGTCGGAAACGTCCTTGCCGTAGCGGCTGGCGGCCAGCGCGTCGGTAACGCGCAAGGCGGTCTCCATGCCGAGATCGGCGCGGATCAGCACATCCTCCAGGTCCTGCAAAGTCTCTTCGTCCAGCTTGCGCTTGGTGAAGACGCCGGCAATGTTGCCGGTCAGTTCCTTGGACGAGCGGGCAAGCCCGTCCTTCATGCGCTGGAACCAAGAGCGCCTCGGTGCCGGCTCCGGCGCTTTTTGCGGCTCGGCCTTCTGCTCGACCTTCTTGGTGACGGTCACCTTGCCGGGGGCGGCTTTCGGCTCCGGCGCGGGTGGTGGAAGAGGCTGCGGCTCGGGCGCAATTTCCGCAATGACCGGCTGCGATTCGATCGGCGCAGGCTGGCGAATGGGAGGTGCGATTTCGGCGGCGGGTGCTTCGGGCGTCGGCGCTGAAACTTCTTCCTTCTCCCCGTATAGCGACGGGGAGAAGGTGCCGGCAGGCGG
>NZ_RZPL01000322.1:0-6146 GCF_004022805.1 Mesorhizobium sp. M7A.F.Ca.CA.002.04.1.1
GGGCAGAGGCAACTCGTGGGTCTCGCCCGAGCCCTTTATGGCGAGCCGTTCCTTGTCGTGCTCGACGAACCGAACTCGAACCTCGACGTGGATGGAGACGCTGCCCTGGCCGGCGCCATACGGGCAGTGCGTCAGCGCGGGGGCATCGTCATTGTCGTTGCGCATCGTCCCTCGGCACTCGCCAACATCGATCAGGTGCTGGTTATGTCGAACGGGACGGTTCATGCCTTTGGCTCGCGCGAGGAGGTCTTGGCGAACGTGCTCCGACCTTCACCGCCTGTTTCACCTCGGCCATCTTCTTTGGCGCCGATACCGGGGGTTGCCGGGCATGCATGAGGCTCTGCTCGAAACATTCGTCACCTTCTCGTCCTATGCCCGGACCCTTCGTGGCAGCAAAGGACCTGCCGTGAGCTCGCCAGATCTGCCGGACGGTATACGGGCCAACCTGATATTCGGCTTGGTGATTACAGGTCTGCTGGTCCTCGGCGGCGGCCTGTGGCTGGGATTGACCAAGATCGCCGGCGCCGTGGTTGCACCGGCCACCGTGGTGGTAGAAAGCAACGTCAAGAAGGTCCAGCATCAAACCGGAGGAACAGTGGGCGGGATCTTCGCGCAGGACGGAGATCATGTGCGAGCCGGCGACGTGCTGGTCAGGCTGGATGACACGCTGACACGCGCGAACCTGCAAATCATCAGCGAGGATCTCGATCGCGCGACCGTTCGCCTCGCCCGGCTGGAGGCCGAGCGCACGGGCTTGGCGGAAATGCAGCTGCCGGTCGGCCTGAAAGCGCGAATGAACCAACCGGAGCTGGCTGCGCTCGTCAACGGCGAACGCGCTCTCTTTGAAACGCGCTCTTCGGCTTTGGCTGGACAGAAGGCACAGCTGAGAAGCCAATCCCAGCAACTTGAACGTCAGATCGACGGTCTTAAAGCGCAACAGAGCGCGGTGGATGAATCGGTTGCCCTGCTGAGCAAGGATTTCGCCGACGTTGATTCCCTCTACGCCAAAAAACTCGTCTCCAAGGAGAGGGTAAGCAACATCAAGTTGGATGCCACCCGGGCCAGGGGAGAATCGGGTCGCCTCGCTGCAGCAGTAGCTGAAGCCCAGGCGCGCATCAGCGAAACGGGGTTGCAGATGCTGCAGCTGGATGACCAAAGGCGCACCGACGTGACGACCGAACTCCGCGAGACCGAAGCCAAACAGACCGAACTCAACGAACGGAGGATTGTGGCGCAGGATGAACTGACCAAGACAACGATCCGCGCGCCACAGTCCGGAACGATACAGGAATCGGCTGTCCATACCGTCGGCGGCGTTATCGCGCCTGGCGAGATGCTTATGACCATCGTACCTGATACCGACGATCTTGTGGTGGACGCGCTGATCCCTCCGTCGCGGGTCGACGATGTCCGGCCTGGGCAGCCGGTATCAATCCGTTTTCCGGCGTTCGACGTGGGAACCACTCCGGTCTGCCAAGGGTCAGTGAAACACATCTCGGCAGATCTGATTAAAGACCCGCAACGTCAGCTTTCCTATTTTTCGGCGCGTATCAAGGTTGAAAGCAAATCGAGCTGCCTGACCGAAGCGAAGGTGCTGAGGCCAGGTATGCCCGCCGAGGTTCATATCCGCACCGACGAACGCAATGTCTGGTCTTATCTGTTGAAACCCTTTGCGGATCAGATGTCCAAAGCGTTTACGCAGTGATGGCGAGGTGGAGGAGGGCGTGACCAATAGGATATCGGGATTTCTGGCGGCCCGACGGCTTTTGGGGGCGGGCGGCCGTCGAGCCTAACCGGCGACGCGGGGATGAAGCGCCTCCGGCTGGAGGAAACATGCGCGTTGTGTGACGCTACCGCATCATTCGAATAGCGAGGCTGGTTTACCGTCCCCAGACAACGGCATTCTCATGCCGTTTGATGATGTGCTTCAGGTTTTCGAAGGCGGTCGTGACGTGGCCGGCGAAGCGCTCTGCCGCCGGTGAGCGTGGTCCGCTGACCCGGCGAAGGATACCGAGTGAGCGGCTGGGCTGCGGGATTTCATAGGGCAGCACCGTAACCCGGCTCTCCTTGCGCTGCGCGAAGACTACGGAGAATGGCAGCACGGCCAACGCATCGGTTTCGGCAAGGAAGTTGATCACGCTCATCAGCGAGCCTCCCGAATAGCGGATGTTCAGGTCCGACATGCCGATGCTCATCAGGATCATCTGCAGGTCCGACATCAGCGGAGAGCCGGGCAGGGGAGCCACCCAGGGAAAGCTGGTCAGGTCATGCGCCCTGAGGCGGCGATTTCGCAGCAGGGGATGATCGGGCCGGCAAGCCACGACATTGCGTCCGGGCAGGATTTCGGTGAATTCGAAGCCGGGACCAAGGTCGAGCACGCCGATCGGCACGATGCCGAGGTCGATCTGGTTGCTGTCCAGCGCCGCGACCATCTCGGGCAGGTTCATGTAGCTCTGCTGAACGGTGACCTCGGGTTCGAGCTTCTGGAATTCTCCGATCATCCGGCTGATCATCGCGTCCATGAAGAACGGCACGCCGCCGACACGGACGACACCTTTGGTGCCTTTCATGAAGCCCTGCACCGCATCCGACGCCTTGCGCGACGCGGTGATGATCGTGCGGCCCTGCGCCGCCAGCTGGAAGCCGAGCGGCGTCGCCTGCAGCGGCCGGCGGCCCTTGAGGAACAGCGGCTCACCCACCCGCGCCTCCAGCATGGCCAGTGATCGGCTGACCGCCGGCTGGGTCAAGCCCAGCATGGCGGCTCCTTCCGACACGCCGCCGGCATCCAGCACCGCGGCGAGCTGCATGAGGTGGCGCTCGTTCAGCTTCATAGCAAAACGCTATACAAGGGACGTCACATCTCATCAAGCATCGCGTCGGGCCGTGCTATCCCGCTTGGCAAGGGGAAGGGAGGCCCCGGCGGAATGCACGGCCAGCACGACCCGAAGCGGGATGAGTCCCCCAAGGCGATATCGACGCAGGCCGAGGAATTCTCGCGGCGCCTGACGGCAATGGGCCAGTCCCGCCTGGCGGCGGCGGCGCAGGCAGCCGTGGATGGTTTGCACGCGCTGATCGTGGAGTTGCGGCCCTCCGGCGAGGAATTCCGCCAGGCGATCGATTTTCTGACCGAGGTTGGCCACTACGCCGATGCGCGGCGCCAGGAATGGGTGCTGTTCGCCGACGTCCTGGGCGTGTCTTCGCTGATCGAGGATCAGAACAGCCCGCGCCCCGCCGGAGCGACACCAAACACCCTGGCCGGGCCCTTCTACCGGGCCGACGTGCCGGAGATGCCACCCGGCGCGAACATCTCGCGCGATCACAAGGGCGAGCCGCTGGAGGTCGCGGGCCGCATCGTCGCGCTCGACGGCGCGGGGGTCGGCGATGCGACGGTCGAGATCTGGCAGGCCAATGCCGAGGGTCTCTACGAGAACCAGGAACCCGACCGCCAGCCGGAATTCAATCTGCGCGGACGCTTCCGTACCGATCCGCAGGGACGGTTCCGCTTCACGACGGTGAAGCCGAAGGGCTACACGCTGCCGTCGGACGGACCGGTCGGTCAATTGATGTCAGCGCTGGGCCTTGGCCTCGAGCGGCCGGCCCATATCCATTTTCGCGTCTCGGCGGAGGGCTTCGAGACGCTGACGACCCACATCTTCGACCGGTCGGACCCTGCGATCGGCCGGGATGCCATCTTCGGGGTCAAACCCGAACTCATGGCCGAGTTCCGCGCGCTGCCGCCCAATGGAGGAAAACGCAAGCACGCGCTCGACCTCAACCTCGTGCTCTGCCCGCAGCGGCGGAGCGATACCGAAACCTCTGGGAGGAGATGACCGATGGCACGTATCAGCGGCTACCACCATTTGACGCTCTCGACCGACAGCGCTCAGGAAGATTTTGATTTCTATACCAAGGCGCTCGGCCTGCATTCGGTGAAGCGCACCGTCTTGTTCGACGGCGTCATCCCGGTCTACCACCTCTATTACGGCTCGCCCAATGGCGATGCGTCGACGATCATCACCACCTTCCCGTTCCGCAAGCCGGGCGTCTATGGCCGCCGCGGGTCCAATCAGTCGCGCACCATCATGCAGTCGATCCCCAGGGGCGCCGCGGATTTCTGGGTCGACCGGTTGAATGCGCGCGGCATCGAGGCCATCAAGATCACCCGTTTTGGCGCCGACCGTGCGGCTTTCGCACATCCCTGCGGCATCCCGCATGAGCTGGTGGAAAGCGACAGGGATCCCCGCGCGCCCATCACCAACGAGGCGCAGGGCATCGGCAAGGCCCACGGCATCAAGGGAATCTACGGCGCCGTGGTGGCGGTGATGGACCGCACCGCCATGGACGACTTCCTGACCATCGCATTGCCGATGGAGAAAGAGGCCGACGACCACGAGGGGCTCGTGTTCCGCGTGCCGGATGCGGCCGGCGTCGCACAGCGCGTGGAGGTCATTGTCGACCGCGACAGCCCGCAGGGCACCTGGACTCTGGCGGGAGGCACGATCCACCACCTCGCCCTCAACACCGGCGACGAAGAGAACCAGTTGAAGCTGCGCGCTCATATCGAGGGCCTCGGCTTCACGGACATATCGGAGCAGAAGGACCGCAACTACTTCAAGTCCTGTTATGTCCGCTCGCCCGGCGGCGCGCTGTTCGAAATTGCCTGGACCACGCCGGAAGGCTGGGCCAAGGACGAGCCTCCGGGCCAGATCGGCAAGACGCTGGTCTTCCCGCCTTGGTTCAAGGACCGCGAGAGCGAATTGCAGGCCGGCCTGGAACAGGCGGATTTCGCGTGAGTTCAGGCAGCGGTCCGCTCCGGCTTGGGCCAAGAGGCCCGGAGGCTAAGGCGATTTGCGTCTTCGTCCACGGCCGCGGCCAATCGCCCGAAGAGATGCAGTCCCATGTGCTGTCGCGGCTTTCCGCGTCGGCCGTGGCCTTCATCCTGCCGCGCGCGCCGCACGGCATGTGGTGGGAGGCGCGTGCCGTCGACCCGTTGACGTCGGTCGCCCGCGCGCAGCTCTCTGACGCGCTCGACCACCTTGCGGCCGCAATGGTTGCGGCGCGTGCCGAACTGCCCGGACTGCCGCTGCTTCTCGCGGGCTTCTCGCAAGGGGCGTGTCTCTCGATCGAATATCTCTGTGCGGGGCTGCCGCCGCCGGACGCTTTGGCGGCCTTCACGGGCTGCCGTGTCGGCGTTCCGGCGGACGAAAGATCCGAGGCGGCGCCGGCCGGAATGCCGATTTATCTTTCCGGTGGTGATGCCGATCCGTGGATACCGGTCTCGGCGTTTGCCGATGCCGCGCAATCGCTGGGCCGGATTGGCGCGAGCCTGCGGGCCGATCTGTTCCCGGGCCGCGGCCATGAGGTCTCGGACGCCGAGATTGCCATGCTGGGCACTATCCTCGACGACCTCGCGGCCGGGCGTGGCCCGCGCATGGAGGCGGCGCGATGATGGACAGCTTCACCTTTCCGGGCCTGACGACACGGGTGGTCTTCGGTGCCGGCACCATGGCTCGCGTCGAGGAGGAAGTCCGGCGGCTCGGCCATGAAAAGGTGATGGTGCTTTCGACGCCGCATCAGAAGGGCGATGCGGAAAGGCTGGCCGCAAGCCTTGGTGGCCTCGCCGCCGGGATCTTTGCCGGCGCGGTCATGCATACCCCTGTCGAGGTCACGGAAAAGGCCATCGATACCTTCCGCGGCAGTGGCGCTTCGGCGGTCGTCAGCCTCGGCGGCGGCTCGACCACTGGGCTCGGCAAGGCCATTGCCGTGCGCACGGGCGCCGACCAGGTGGTCATTCCCACCACCTATGCCGGCTCGGAAATGACCGACATACTCGGCGAGACGGCAGCCGGCGAGAAGACCACCCGCCGCTCGCCGGACATTCGCCCAGAGACGGTGATCTACGACGTCGATCTGACACTGAGCTTGCCGGTAAATCTCACCGTAACCTCGGCGATGAACGCGATCGCTCATGCGATGGAAGCCTTGTATGCCCCCGATCGCAATCCGGTCATCGTGCTGATGTGCAGGGATGCCATGGTTGCCTTTCGGGAAGGCATTCCAAGGTTGATCGGCAATCCGCAGGATCGCGCGGCGCGGACGCAGGCGCTCTATGCGGCGTGGTGCTGCTCGACCGCACTCGGCTATGT
>NZ_RZPL01000323.1:0-6115 GCF_004022805.1 Mesorhizobium sp. M7A.F.Ca.CA.002.04.1.1
GGATGGCCCGTCGCAGCAATAATGCCTGACCCGGATGATGGTTCCATGACTGTGTCGCTTTTTTAAGAAATATTTGACGCCATGCGTTGCGAGCGCGCCATCAGCCAATCCCGCCCCGCATGGGCGAACACTGCGGTGAGCACGACGGCGCCGCCGATCATGCTGGCGGCTGGTGCAATCTCGCCCAGGAACAGGAAGGCAAACAGGATCGCGAACGGCACTTCGGCCGAACCGAGAAGCCCGGATTCGGCCGGCGGGATGAGTCGTGCGCCCTCCGTCCACAGGATCGAGGACAGCGCGAAGGACGCGCCGAAAGTGGTGAGCAGAACGGCATCTCTCGGCGAAACCGCCAGCGGATCGGTGACGAACCAACCGAGCACGAACAACAGGAATGCCGACACCGCACCGGCCCACACCACGGGCGTGTCGCGGAAGGCGCGAACCATGATCATGTAAAGGCCGCTGCCGATGGTCATCAGCAGTGCCAGTCCGTCGCCGAACAGATTGCCGGTGCCGAAGCCGGACCAGACCATGATCGCCACGCCGCACAGCGACACTGCGGCGGCGACCATCGTCTGCAACCGGAAGGGTTCGCGCGTCAGAACCCAGGCCAGCAGCGCCGTGACGAAAGGTGCTGTGGCATAGATGACAGCGACATTGGCGACGAAGGTGAACTTGAACGCCGAGATGAAAGCGATGCTGGCCAGCGCGCCTTCCACCGCCAGCAGCCAGCCGCGCCAGCCAAGCCGCAGGGTCTCACGCCCACCGGAACGGTGACGCCGCCACAGCACATAGAAGCTGATCAGGATCGCGCCGACAAAGCCGCGCCAGCAGATGATGGTCAACGGGTCGGCGTGGATTGATTTCGTCAGCACGCCCGTCAGGGCGAAGACGGCGGCTGAGGACGACACCAGGATGATGCCGAGTGTCCGCTCCGCGGCGGTGTCGGTGGCGGCTGCAATCTCAGTCATGCCGCCAGCCTACGCCGCTTGGTCCTGACATCGTAGCGTCAGCAATCATGGCCATGCACATCATAGCCGTTTGCGGAAATGCTCGGTGCCGACGATCAGCAGGCCGGCGGCGACGATCAGCGCAGCGCCCAGGAAAACTTCGCGGCGCGGCACGTCGCCCCAGATCGCAAAGCCGAGTGCGAATGCCCACAATAGCGAGGTGTATTCCAGCGGCGCGAGAACCGAGGCCGGCGTGCGCTTCATGCCTTCGAAGAGAAGATACTGCGCCAGGCCGCCGAGTGCGCCGACGCTGGCAAGCAGCAGCAGCTGGGTCCAGTCGGGTGTCCGCCACCAAAGCAACGCCGGCACCGCCGAAAACAGCAGGAAATAGAAATTGTTGAGCAGGAGCTGGATCATCGAGCGCTCGGCAAGGGCGGTCCTGCGCAAGAGCACGATGGCGATGCCCCACAAGAAGGCGGCCGCCAGCACCAGCAGCACCGGCACGGACAGGCCGAGATGGGTCGGATCGCAAGCGATGAACACGCCGGCAAAGCCGATCAGCACCGCCAGCCAGCGCAGCATCGGCACTTTTTCGCCGAGCAGGAACACCGAAAGCACGGTGACGATGATCGGGGCCGCGTAATAAACGGTGGTCAGTTCGGCGAGCTGCAGGCTGCGCGCGGCGTTGTAGTAGCAGAGCCACGCAGCAAGCGTGAAGGCACTGCGCACCAGCATCGGCCGCACGATCGGCGAGCGCATCGTGTCGGCAAACAGCTGTCGTCCGCCGATCGCCGCGCACGCGCCCAGAATGGTGATGCTGCGGAAGAACATGATCTGCCAGACGCTCATGCCGACGACCAGCAGCTTGATCGAAGCATCCTGTGTCGAAAACAGCAGATAGGCCGCACCGGTCAGCAGGATGCCTGCAAGAACCCGCTCGCGTGTTTCGAGAATGGCGATATCGGCCATAAGGCGCGTGGGACCAAATTTGCCGGAGCGGCAGAAATGCTGTGAGGAGCGACACAAGGGAGCCGTGAATTCAACTCCCTTGGTACCAAGCTATACGGGCGAAAACCCCTGCGGCGCTACGCCAGTCCGGTGCTTATATTGGGGCACGGGTCCATGGCGAGCTGCACTGTCGCCAAGCCTACTGCGTCGCCTGATAAAGCTCCGAAGCGGCTTCTTTCAGCGCGCGCCGGCCGTCGGACCTGAAATACATCATGTGCCCGCCCTCGACGACATCGAGACGGATGGGCTTGGCATTGGCGAGCGACGGGATCTGGCTCACCAGGTAGCGCGAGGCGAGGTAAGGTGTCACCAGATCGGTGTAGCCGTTAACGATCACGACGCCGAGCGAAGGGTTCAGCGAGCGTGCGCGCTGCAGATCGTCCATCACCCCGGCATAGCCTTGCCGCGAGGCGCCGGTCCCGTAATCCCAATTGTGGCTGATTTCGCCATTGAGCAGCCGATAGCTGACATCGGTGCGAAAATGCAGTTCGTCGCTGATATAGCCGACGAATGCCGACGTCAGCGCCGGCACGCTGCGGTCGAGCACCGGATCCGGGCCGGCGATGCGGGCGCTCTCGGGCGCGATGTCGGCCGTGCCGATCGTGGCGTCATAGGGGCTGAGCACCTTGCCGCTGGCGCGGGCGAACTCCCTTGCGAACAGGCCGGTGGGGATGCGGGCGGAGTTCCGCTGCACCAGGTCGAGCGGCAGGCCGGTGATGTCAGCCACGCGTTGGCTGGCCAGCCGCCTGCCTTGCTCCAGTCCGCTGGTGATTGCCGTGAGGTAATCGCCCATCGCATAATGTTCGACGTCTGCCAGCTTCTCCCGCAACGCGTCGCCGCTGACGCCTTCGGCGCGCAGGCGCACCGCAGCCAGTGAAGGCAGTTCGAGCGCCCAATGCAGCGGCTCGAATTCGTCGGGCTGCACCAGCGTGAACTCCAGCGCCGGCGAGATCAGCACGATGCCGTTCGGACTGATGCCGATATCTTCCTGCAACGTCCTGGCGAGCAGCGCTGCGCGGAACCCGCCATAGCTTTCGCCGGCGAGGAACAGTGGCGACCCGGTGCGGCCGTTCTGCGCGAGATAGAGCCGGATGAAGGCGCCTATCGAGCTGGCATCCTGGTTTACGCCCCAGAAATCGCGCGTGTCCTGCCCCGGTGCCTCGCGGCTATAGCCTGTTCCCACCGGATCGACGAAGACGAGATCGGTCATGTCGAGCCAGCTGTCCGGATTGTCGATCAGTCTTTGCGGTGACGGCAGGAATTCGCCGTCGGCTCCCGTCGCGATTATCCGTGGACCGAGTGCGCCGATATGCAGATAGGCGGACGCTGCTCCAGGGCCGCCGTTGAACACGAAGGTGATCGGCCGCTGCTGGTCTTTGGCCCCGCTTGCCGGCGGCTCCAGTGTGTAGGCGACGTAGAAGATCTCCGCCGTGACGTCGCCCTTGCCCGATAGCAGCGACAGGGTCGCCGCCTTTGCCTGGTAATCCAGCTTGCGCCCGGCCAGCGTGATCGAATGGTTGGTGGTCTGCGGCGGCGGCAGCAGGGATAGCACGCCGCCCGAGGGCGCCGGCCGCTCCGCCGTTTCAGCCAGGACGGGCTGCGCCAGGACGGCGAGCATCGGCAGGATAAGGCAGATCAGTTTCAATTTGACCGGCATGATGGCTCCGCGACAACGACTCCCGCATAGGTATGGCCGAGAGGGTCGAAGTCAAAGGAAATGGCTGATTTGAACTTGCAACGGCTTGCGCTAGAGCCGGATGATTTCAGGTCGATCGACCTGAAATCTGAATCCGGCTCTAAATCAAACAGATGGAGCATGATGCCGTCCGAAAACCGCTTCACACTTTTCGGCATCATGCCTAGTATGAATTGGAATGCAGTCGAACCTTTCCCTCGATCAGTTTGGGCGCTGGAGCGGCGGTGTCGCCGCTGCGGCCGTTGCCGTGACACCCGAAGAATTGTCGGCTCGCTTCACGGCAGCGGCGAGCGAGTTGCTTGGCTCCGACCGCGCCTATGTCGGCTTTTACCGTCGCGACATCACATCCCTGACCATCGACGATGCCGGTCCCGATCGCTGGAACCGCGACTACGATGCACGACTGTATCGCCAGGATCCCTTCTTCCAGAGGTTCGCCAGCACAAGGCAGGATTTCCTGTTGCCGCTGTCGGCACTCCGCAATGGCGACTTCCAGCGGACTCCCTACTATCGCGAATTCTTCGGCCCTTCCGACAGTTTCGACGAGATCACCGGCGTGTTCAATCTCGACCGGCTGACCGCTGGCTATGTCACTTTTCTCAGGCGAAACGGGGCAGAACCGTTTGGCGAGCAGGATCTGGCGACGGCTTGCGCGGCAAGCAGCGCGACAAGGCTCATTTTGGAAAGATTGCTCCATCTGTGCCGCTTCCGGCACAAGGGCGCCGCAATCGGTGACGCTCGCTCGCGGCTGAGCAGGCGCGAGACCGAGATTGCGCGGCATCTGGTCGATGGTGGCAACGCCAAGACGATTTCGCGATGCCTCGCCATCTCGCCCGGGACCGTCCGCAACCACATCAAGCAGATCTATCGCAAGCTCGGTGTGCACTCCCAGGTCGAGTTGCTGGCGGCCATCCGCGAAGCCGCTTGAGCCTGACGGCTTCCGCCCGGCTCTGTCTTTTTGCTTTGACGCAATTCCCAAGGGAAAGCGCTACGCGCTTTTCCCGGGAAAACCGCTGCGCACTTTTTCTGGAATTGCTCTATTGTCCCGTCACGATGCGCGTCCACATGCGGTTTTGGGATCGCAGCAGCTTTGGGTCGTTGTTGTCCACCACGAACAGTTTGGCCTTCACGGCATCAGGCGGAAAGACGCCGGGGTCGCTGGCTATGGCCTTGTCCATCAGCGGCAGGGACTCCGGTATCGCATTGGCGTAGGAGACATAGCTGGAATTGGCCGCGGCGATATCGGGCCGCAGATTGAAGTTGATCCAGGCCTGGGCGTTGTCGGGATGCGGCGCATCTTTCGGTACCGCCATCGTATCGAAGTTGATGAGCGTGCCTTCTTTGGGGATGGAATAGGCGATCTCCAGCTTCTTCACGGATTCCGCCGCACGGGTCCTTGCCTGGAGTATGTCGCCCGACCAGCCCAACACCACACAGATGTCACCGTTGGCGAGGTCGTTGATGTATTTCGACGAATGGAAATAGCGGATGTAGGGCCGCACCTTGACCAGCAGGTCCTCGACCTTGGCGAGGTCGTCGGGACTGGTCGATTTGGGGTTGATGTGAAGGTAGTTCATCGCCATCGGGATGACTTCAGCCGGCGCATCGATGATAGCTACACCGCAATCGGACAGCTTCTTGACCACATCGACGTCGAAGACCATGGCGAAGGAATCTGTCGGCCCGTCCGGCAGCCGCTGCTTCACCGCAGCGACGTTGTAGCCAATGCCGTCGGTGACCGCCATATAGGGCACTGCATGCAGGTTCTGCGGGTCGGCGCCGGCGATCAGCGCGAGGGCTTGCGGATCGATCTTCGAGTGGTTGGCAAGCTTCGATTTGTCGAGTTCCAGGAAAGCCCCTGCTTTCACCTGGTTCTTGAGGAACGGATAGGCTGAAGGGTAGACCACGTCATATCCGGAGCCGCCGGTGAGCAGCTTGGTCTCAAGCACCTCGTTGCCGTCATAGACGTCGTAACGAACCTTGATTCCCGTTTCCTTCTCGAATTTCTCGGCCGTGTCCGGCGCGATGTAGTCGGACCAGTTGTAGACGTTGACGATCTTTTCCTCGTCCGCCGAAGCCGCATTTGCGCAGACGCCGCAGGCAAGCAGGGTTGAGAAGATCAGAGCGCGCATGAATGTCCTCCGTTTTCGCTATGTGTTCTCGGCATGCTCCGTCCCTCAACGTCGTTGCGGGGCATAGACCGGCAAGGTGATGCAGGCGACATTGCCGCCGCCCAGCAGGATCTCTCGCGAGTTTTCGATGCCGACTATTCGGTGGTCGGGAAACAGCTCGGCCAGCGTCCGCTTGGCCTTCACATCGAGATCGCAGCCGAACTGCGGCACCACCACGACGCTGTTGCCCGGATAGTAGTTGATGTAGCTCGCCGCGATCCGGTTTCCGGCCGGTCGCGCCCAGGTCGAATCCAGCCGGTCCACGCTGTCGCTTTCTTCCGGCGTCATCT
>NZ_RZPL01000324.1:0-6113 GCF_004022805.1 Mesorhizobium sp. M7A.F.Ca.CA.002.04.1.1
GCGTTGCCGGGTCGGCCTCGATGATTTCGGAGCCGGCATGAGCTCGTTCGAATATCTCCGGCGGTTCCCCGTCGACACGATCAAGATCGACGGTTCCTTCATCGAGCACATCACGCAAAGCCGCTTCGACCGCGAGATCGTGCTGGCCATCACCAGCATTGCCCGTAGCCTCGGCTGCGACGTGGTCGGTGAGAAGATCGAACGGCAGGACACGCTGGCCATGTTGAGCGACATGGGGGTCGCCTTCGGCCAGGGATTTTTGCTGCACCGGCCGGAGCCGCTCGAGCGAATTGTCGCGCGCGCAACCAAGGGAGCGACGGCCCGCAAGGCATCGTGATCCGGGTGCGGCGAGTTTCAGGCCAGGCCGGACTGGCCTGAAACTCGACACTTTCTATCCGGTTCGCCGCGCCGTCGATTGCGGGAACTCCAGCACTCCAGCCTCGGGTCGCCTGTGCTGCGCCTCCGTCACCGCTTCGATCAACAGATCGAGCGCGTCACAGGCGGCACGGCTCGTCTCGTCATTGCCCTGCAGATAATGATAGGCGCGTTCGAGGTGGATGCGGGCGGCTGAAAAATCGCTGGTCAATGGTCCCTCCATGATCCCGCCCTAAAAAGAGCTTGCCGGAGACGAGGGAACGCCGGGTAAATATCCACAAGCGGCTTTTATTCAAATGCCGCCGAATGTTGTGAGCAGACGCGCGGCGTTGAAGCTGCCGATCTCCCCTACGAGGGGGAGATTGGCAGTTTCAACGCCGCACAGCTACACTGCGGCCCCTTGCGCAAGGTGACATCGATGATCGTCCAGGCCTGCATCAACGGCGCGCGTCCGCGCGATTTCCACCCGAAGCTGCCGCTGACTGCCGAGGCAATGGCCAGCGATGCGGCAGCCTGCGTCGCCGCTGGAGCGGCCGAACTGCATATCCATCCGCGCGGCACCGACGGACGCGAAAGCCTGGCAGCCGTCGACGCCACGGTGCTGGCGGTGCGCCGGACCTGCCCGGGAACACTGGTTGGCGTGTCGACCGGCGCCTGGACCGAGAACGACGTCGAGCGGACCCGAGCGGCGATCGCCGGCTGGCGAGACCTGCCTGACTATGCTTCGGTCAACCTGTCCGAACCGGATGCGCCCGCCGTGATGGAGTTGCTGCGCCAGCGTGGTGTAGGCATCGAGGCGGGGCTAGCCGTCGTCGCCGATGCCGAGCGCTTCGTAGCGCTTCCTGGCCACAACCAGGTGCTGCGCATTCTGATCGAGATCGATATCCCCGACCTGTCCGCTGCACTCGATGAAGCGCATGGCATCGCCGCCGTACTCGAGCGCGCCGGGGTAGGGCGGCCGATCCTGCTGCATGGCGTCGACACGACTGTCTGGCCCCTCGTCGAGCTTGCGCATCGCCAGCGCTGGTCGACACGGGTCGGTCTGGAAGACGGCAAGACGCTCGCCGATGGCAAGACAGCCAAGGACAATGCGGAAATCGTCGCTGCCGCCGTGGCGATCTTTCGCGGTGCGCCCGTCGTTGCCTCATAGGCAAGCGGCTTGACGTCTCCGTGCGTGCGAAGGTCTCACGACAAAGGTCGTCGCTCTCCGGCATCCAGCAACCATTGCCGCACGGCTTGCGTCGGCTCGGGGTGGCGCTGTTTTCTCGGCATCACGACATAAAAATCCTGCGTGCCGCGCATTTCGCCGCTGACGGGCTGAACCAGACGGCCGGCGGCGAGGTCGGCGGCGACGAGAAAGCGGCTGGCCAGCGCAATGCCCTGGCCGGCCACCGCCGCGTCGATGGCGAGGCCGGTCTGGTTGAAGCGCATGCGTTTGAGTTCGGTCGTCATCTTCAGGCCGACGGCCTTTTCCATGAATTCCGGCCACAGATTGTGGGCATCGTGCAGCAGTACGTGGTGCTGGATTTCGGAGGCCGCGATCTCGATCGCGCCGGCCGGCAGCAGGGCCGGGCTGCACACGGCGACGATCTGCTGGGGAAACAGCAGGTCGACGACCAGCCCGGCGCCGAAGGGTGGGCGGCCCTGCCTGACCGCGATGTCGACGCCATCGGCCTGGAAGCTCGACAGGCTTTCGCTGGCCAGTACGCGCAGGTCGACCAGCGGGTGGTGCGCGACGAAGTCGTGCAGTCTCGGGATAAGCCATTTGGTGGCGAAGCTCGGCGTCACGCTGATCGTCAGCCGCGCCGGCTCGGGACGAAGCAGCAGCGTCGCCTCCGAGATCAGGTCGAAGGCGCGGCGGATGTTGGGGACATAGGCGCGGCCCTCATCGGTCAGCGCCAGGCCGCGCGGCAGCCGCTCGAACAGCTTCGTGCCGAGATCGGCCTCCAGCCCGCGAATGTGCTGGGCGACCGCCCCTTGCGTGACGTTGAGCTCTTCGGCCGCGATGCGGAAGTTGAGATGACGCGCCGAGGCTTCGAAGGCGCGCAGCGCATTCAACGGCGGCAAGCTGAGGAAGGTTTCGGGCATGCAGTAGTTTTTCTACAGGTTGATTTCAGGCATTCTGGTTCGAACCGACGGGGAAAACCAGCTATATCGACGCTCAACTCCCGAAAACACCGCTTGCGGTGCCCGCAAACCCTGAGAGGAAAATCCGATGAGTGTAGAAAAAGTAGCTGTGGTGGTGGCCGGCGGCAGCGGCATGGGGGCGGCGGCGGCCAAGCGGCTGGCGGCGGACGGCTTCAAGATTGCCATTCTTTCCTCTTCGGGCAAGGGCGAGGCGCTGGCCAAGGAGCTTGGCGGGCTCGGCGTCACCGGCTCCAACCAGTCGAACGACGATCTGCAGCGCCTCGTCGACCTGACGCTGGAGCGCTATGGCCGCATCGACGTGCTGGTCAACAGCGGCGGCCACGGGCCGCGTGCGCCGATCCTCGAGATCACCGACGAGCAATGGCACACCGGCATGGACGTCTACCTCCTCAACGTCATCCGGCCGGTGCGCATCGTGGCGCCGCAGATGGTCAAGCAGAAGGGTGGGGCCATCATCAACATCTCGACGGCCTGGGTGGTCGAGCCGAGCCCGATGTTCCCGACGTCCGCCGTGTTCCGCGCCGGCGTTGCCGCCTACACCAAGATCTTCGCCAACACCTATGCCGCCGACAATGTGCGCATGAACAATGTGCTGCCCGGCTGGATCGACAGCCTGCCGGCCACCGAAGAACGCCGCGACAGCGTGCCGATGCAGCGCTACGGCACTTCGGAAGAGGTCGCCGCGACCATCGCCTTCCTGGCGTCGGAGGGCGCCGGCTACATCACCGGCCAGAACATCCGGGTCGACGGCGGCATTATACGCGCTATTTGAGGGCGTCGGCCGGGAGGGGATTCCGGCATCTCACCCCAAGGAGCAAATAATGCGGCTTTTGATACTCGGCACCGGCTGGATGGCGCAGGAACATGCCCGGCGCTTCAGCGCCATCGAGGGCGTCGACATTGTCGGCGCAGTCGATGTCGATCCGGCGCGGGTTGGCGAGTTCGCCGACAGCTTTGACATTCCCAACCGCTTTACCGGGCTGGAGGAGGCGCTGGCATGGGGCGAGTTCGACGCGGTGGCCAATGTCACGCCCGACCGCATCCACCACCCGACCACCATGGCGCTGATCGCCGCCGGCAAGCCGGTGCTGTGCGAAAAGCCGCTGGCCGAAAACTTCGGCAAGGCGACCGAGATGGCCGATGCCGCCGAGGCCGCCGGCATCGTCAACATGGTGAACCTCACCTATCGCAATGTGGCCGCGCTGCAGAAAGCGCGCCAGATGGTGCAAGCGGGCGAGATCGGCACGGTCAGGCATGTCGAGGCGTCCTACCTGCAAAGCTGGCTGGTGTCGAAATTCTGGGGCGACTGGCGCACCGATCCGAAATGGCTGTGGCGGCTGTCGCGCGGCCACGGTTCCAATGGCGTGCTCGGCGATGTCGGCATCCACATCCTCGATTTCGCCAGCTATGGCGCAGCCGTCGACATCGACCATGTCTTCTGCCGGCTGCGCGCCTTCGACAAGGCGCCCGGCAACCGCATCGGCGACTACGGACTCGACGCCAATGACAGCTTCGCCATGACGCTGGATTTTTCCAACGGCGCCTTCGGCGTGGTGCATGCCAGCCGCTGGGCAACAGGCCATCTCAACGAACTGCGTCTGCGCATCTATGGCGAGAAGGGCGGCATCGAAGTGGTGCACAATCTCGACGGTTCGACGCTCAAGGCATGCGTGGGGGAGAATGTCGAGAACGCCATATGGGAAGAGCTCGACCCCGGCACGGTGGAGACCAACTACCAGCGTTTCACTGACGCGGTGCGCACGGGCGTGCAGGCCGAACCGTCCTTCCGCCATGCGGCCGAATTGCAGAAGGTGCTGGATCTGGCCGTGGTGTCGGACGAGAAGCGGGCCGAGCTGAGAGCGAACGCGGAAACGCGGTGAGGGCTCGCACCTCGCGCCCATACCGCAGTAGCTGGAAGGGGCCGAGTTCTGTCAGACTCCCCTCTGGCCTGCCGGCCATCTCCCTCGCAAGGGGGGAGATCGGCAGCTTCAATTGCTGCGCCTGGTAAGTCATCAGTGCCCGCCTCCTGATCCGTGTCAGGTGGCTTCAGGGGCCGGTCACGAGCGAAAAAACCAGTTTCTGCAAATTGCCGCCATTGCCGAATTCTATACGGTCGAAGTCGCGGCTTGCCTGCACCCGCGCCTTCGAGATCGCGTCGAGCCGCTTGACCACCTCGGCCCTGGTCTTGCTGCATTTGGGATCGTCGGCGACGGTCAGGCCGTCCGTCGCGGCTTGGATGTCGTGGACCATCTGGATCATGCTGGCGCCATGCACCTTCTCATGGGCGGCGACGCCGGCGATGAAGGTGTCCCAGTTCTTCTGGACGGCGGGCGGGAGGGCGCGGGAGGGTTTCGGCAAAGTGTAGGTGACGATCAGCTTCGGCCGCCCGGCCGTCAGCACGCAGTCCTTGCCGCTGGGCTTGTAATCCCTTAGCCCCCAGGTCAGCTTGAAATTGGTGTAGGCGATGGCGCGGGCAATGCCGAGCTTTGGCCCTTTCTCGCCGATCGAGCGGTAGAGTTCGGCGCCGGACTGGCCCGAGATCGCGTAGGGCTCGATCTTCTCGACCGGCTTCCACTCGGCATGAGCGGTGAGCGGCAAGGCCAGCAGGGCGGCAAAGGACAGACACAGGCGAATGCAGGCTCTCAATCCAACTCTCCGCGAAACAGGACCGGCTGCCGCAAGGGGCAATGCCATCGGATCGCTTTTTCCTATATGCTTGCGACGGGCGCTGCAAATGCCCTGAAGGCAGTTGGGGGAGCCATGAGAGTTGCACATCTCGTCGTCGCCGGTGCGGTAGCGGTCCTGCAGGCCGCGCAACCGGCGTTTGCCGCGTCGTGCGGCGGCTGGAGCGCCAGGATGGAGGAAGACGAGGGCGGCAGCGTGCTGACGGCCTCGGTCTGCGGCGGGCCGAAAGGCGATGCGTATCTGATGCTGACCTGTTTCGACACGCCGGTGCTGAGCTACGATCTCGGCGCCAACGGCCGGCAATTGGAGCCTGGCATCAGCGGTTCGTTCGCGTTCAAGGCCGACGGCAAGACGGTAACTAAGGCGCTGCAGCTGGAGGCCATGTACAACTACTTCGTGGTCAACCTGGCGAAAGCCGATCCGCTGCTCGACCTGTTGCGCGGCAAGGGCGATGTGTCGGTCAGTTCAGCCAAATATGGCGAGATCAGCTTTCCGCTGAAGGGTTCAAGCGCGGCCATCGGCAAGGTGCTGGCGCAGTGCGGCAAGGCCCAGCCCGCCGATGGGGATTGAGGACTTCGTCATCCGAAGGCCTCCGAGACGGAGCTGCGCTCCTGCTTCGCCCTAGGATTGTTTGAGCAGGATCAGGTAGTTTGGCGGCCGGGACTGCGGCCCATCACCCCACCCAGTCGTACCGTCGCGGCCATCAGTTCCTCGTCCGAAAACCCGGAAAAACCCAGCACCAGGCCTTGCCGGGACGCCCCGCCGATGAACATCGAGGACAAGGCCCTGGCGCCGACACCTGCCGCCTTCGCCGCCTCGACGATCGCCGTGTCCGGCCCGGCGTGCTTCAGCGTCGCCATCAAGTGCAGCCCCTGTTCGGGCACGGTTACCTCGAGGGCATCGCC
>NZ_RZPL01000325.1:0-6078 GCF_004022805.1 Mesorhizobium sp. M7A.F.Ca.CA.002.04.1.1
GCAAGCCACGCATCCGTCAACTGTTCGAAGCGCTGCGCCATGTCGGCGATCGCCTCGTCATCCGACATCCTGCCGGCCAGCCATTGTTCGGCCGCATGGACGAAGATGGTGCGGCCGACGGCAAAACCCTTGACGATGGGTGCCTTGGCGGTGGCGGCGAACGCCGCTTCCAGCTCGTCCTGCGGCGCTTCCAGGCCCAGCAGCACGACGCCGCGGCACCAGGGGTCGTGCTTCAGGATCACGGCCTCGATCTTCGCCCAGGCGCCGCTCGACGCCTGCGGCTCGAGCTTCCACCAGTCCGGCTTGATGCCGAGCGCATAGAGTTCCTCCAGCGCGCGCGGGATCGTCGTGTCGTCGAGCTTGCCATGCTTGCCGGCAATGATCTCGATGAGAAGTTCCCTGCCGACCTTCCGCGCCGCTTCGAACAGCGCGCGCAACTTCTGCTGCTGTTCGTCCTTGAGCGCCGCCGGATCGTCGGGATGATAGAAGCACAGGCATTTGATGCAATGGTCGACCGGCCACTCGGTGAGCTGCGAGCCGATGTCCTGCGAGAATTCGAAGCGCAGCGGCCGCGAACCCGGCAGCTCCACCGGCCGCCCGAGCCAGGCGAAGGAATGCCTGGCGAATTCGAACATCGCCTTGCGGCCGTGTTTCTCGTCGATCAGCATGCCGTAGCCGTCGCGGCCGGCGGCAACCTTCGCCGCCGCCTTGACCGCCAGCACCTTGAAATCCTGGATGCGTGCGGGATCGGCACCGGCCTTCGCCGCCACATCCTCGAGCTGCACGCGGTGGTCGCAGGCGAGCGCCATCATCGAGGGAATGTCGCGCCGGCGCGTCGTTGCCCAATGGATGTGGTTGATCGCCTCGTCCTTGCGCAACGCTAGATGCCTGCTGCCGTTCTTGAGGAAGAACCGCAGCTCCTCGAAGGTCGGATATTCCGGCGCGCAGAGCAGCCGCGACACGGCGAAGGCGCCGCAGGCATTGGCCCAGGTCGCCGCCGTCGCATGGTCTTCGCCGCCCAGCCAGCCGCGCAGAAAGCCCGACATGAAGGCGTCGCCGGCGCCGAGCACATTGTAGATCTCAATCGGAAACCCCTTGCCGACGACGCCGTCCTCGAGATCGTCGCTGATCGGTCCGTCATAGACGATGCAGCCCATCGCGCCGCGCTTCAGGACGATGGTGGCGGACGACAGCGAGCGGATCGTCTTCAAGGCGCTCAGGCAATCATCGGCGCCCGACGCGATCATGATCTCTTCCTCGGTGCCGACGATGAGGTCGCAGTCGGGCAGCACCGTCTTCAGCTGCGCCGAGACCCGGTCCGATTTTACATAGCGCTCGAACCCTTCGGCATGGCCGGCGAGACCCCACAGGTTCGGCCGGTAGTCGATGTCGAACACCACCTTGCCGCCCTTGGCCTTCATGATGCGGATCGCCTTGCGCTGCGCGGCATCGCTGTTAGGCCTGGAAAAATGCGTGCCGGTGACGACGATCGAGCGCGCCGAGGCGATGAAGGCCTCATCGATGTCTTCCGGCGCCAGCGCCATGTCGGCGCAGTCCGAGCGATAGAAGATCATCGGCGAGACGCCTTCGTCCTCGACCGACAGCAGCACCAGTGCGGTTAGCCGCTCCTTGTCGGTCTTGAGCCCGTCGACATTGACGCCTTCACGCGTCAGCTGCTCGCGGATGAAGCGGCCCATCTGCTCGTCGCCGACGCGGGTGAGCAGC
The DNA here is from genome assembly GCF_004022805.1 of Mesorhizobium sp. M7A.F.Ca.CA.002.04.1.1. Classification (NCBI taxonomy): domain Bacteria; kingdom Pseudomonadati; phylum Pseudomonadota; class Alphaproteobacteria; order Hyphomicrobiales; family Phyllobacteriaceae; genus Mesorhizobium; species Mesorhizobium sp. M7A.F.Ca.CA.002.04.1.1. Next base: position 1,726 of record NZ_RZPL01000325.1, read on the forward strand.
GCCGAGCGCAGGCCGAGCCTGGCGGTGCCGACCGAGATGTTGGCCGGGCAGCCGCCGACCGACTTGGCGAAGGAGGTGATGTCCTCCAGCCGCGAGCCGATCTGCTGGCCGTAAAGGTCGACGGAAGCGCGACCGATGGTGATGACGTCGAGCGGCGCGTATTCAGCGTCCACGGCTTCGCTCATTGGAACCTCCCGTCGGCCTTGTTGTGTTGGGGTACACGCGCGAGCGGCAGCGTGGCGCCGGGAATATGAAATAATAATTCCAATCCATAGTCAATATGGAATGAGCATTCCTTCGGTGAAAAGTACCTTTTCGGCGGTGGATCAGGCCTTGCGCTTCCTGCCCGTGTCGCGCCGCTTCTCGCCGACGCCGACGGTCAGTGCCATGGCCAGCGCCATTGTCGCCGACAGTGAGCGGAAGCCGGCGAAATCGGCCTCGGCAACCTCGAACCAGACCTTGGCGAACTGGGCGAGCGGCGAAAACGAGCTGTCGGTGATGGCGACGATCGGCACGCCCTGTTCCGAAATGCTGCGCGCCTCCTCGATCGTGGCGGGCGCGTAGGGCGAGAAGGAGATGGCGATGACGGCATCCGCCGGCGTGGCGAAGCCGATCATCTCGGCATTCAGCCCGGCCGCCGATTCGATCAGCTGGTTGCGGATCTTCAGCTTGCCCAGTGCATAGGCGATGTAGGACGCCACCGGATAGGAGCGCCGCTTGGCCAGCACATAGATGGTTTCCGCCTTTGCCAGCAGGGAAATAGCGTCTTCCAGATGCGCTTCGTCCAGCGTGCGCGAGATGTCGTTGAGCGAGGTTGAGGCGGCGGCGACGAAGCCGTCGAAGATCGCCCGGTGGCCGGCGCCTCCCTCAGCCTTGACGCGCAGCGCCTGCAGCCTTTCGTCATAGGATGAGTTGCGCTCGCGCAGCCGCTCGCGAAACACCTGCTGCAGGCTGGTGAAACCATCGAAGCCAAGCTGCTGGGCAAATCGGATCAGGGTCGAAGGCTGCACGCCCGCCGAAGCGGCGATGCTGGCGGCGGTGCCGAAGGCGATATCGTCGGGATTGTCGAGCGCATGGGCAGCGATCTGGGCGATGCGTTTCGGCAGGCTTTCGCGTCGCTCCAGGATGGTGGTGCGCAGCGTCTCGAAATCGCGAGGTACCCGTTCGTCCATCGTCGCTCTGTCCAGGCTCATGCGTGAAGCGTCCTCTGTGCCTCATCATAGCGAGCCTGCGCAAGAACACCATAAAAAATGAGGCAGACATTCCATTTCAGGAGAAAATGGACTAATTCATCCACGCAGCGCTTCAAGCAGTGGAGAAACGGAAAATGGTCGGCGTCGGTCTCATCGGTACGGGTTTCATGGGCAAGTGTCACGCCATCGCATGGAGTGCCGTCAGCGCTGTCTTTCCCGACGTGGCCAAGCCACGGCTGGTCCATCTCGGCGAGGTCAATGAAGAGCTTGCCCGGCGCAAGGCGGGCGAGTTCGGTTTCGCCAAGGCGTCGGGCGACTGGCGCGCCGTCGTCAACGATCCCGAAGTCGACATCGTCTCGCTGACCACGCCCAACCAGTTCCACCCGGAAATGGCCGTCGCCATCCTCGAAGCAGGCAAGCATCTGTGGTGCGAAAAGCCGATGGCGCCGAGCTTTGCCGAGGCCGAGGCGATGGCGGCCGCGGCGAAAAAGTCCGGCAAGGTCGCGGCCCTCGGCTACAACTACATCCAGAGCCCGGCCATCCGCCATATCGGCGCGCTGCTGGAAGAGAAGATCATCGGCGAGGTCAACCATCTGCGCATCGAGATGGACGAGGACTTCATGGCCGACCCCGAAGCGCTGTTCTTCTGGAAGCACGAAGCAGCTTCCGGCTATGGCGCGCTCGACGATTTCGCCGTGCATCCGCTGTCTCTGGTCTCGGCCCTGTTCGGCCGCGTCGCCAGTGTCATCTGCGACATGGCTAAACCCTATGCCGATCGCAAGCTGGCCAGCGGCGGTCGTCGCGCGGTGGAGACCTACGACATCGCCAGCGTGCTGATGCATCTGGAAAACGGCATTGCCGGCACGCTGCTGGTCAACCGCTCAGCCTGGGGCCGCAAGGGCCGCATCGCCGTCCAGATCTTCGGCTCTAAAGGGTCGATCCTGTTCGACCAGGAACGATCGAACGAATTCCAGCTCTATCTCACATCAGACCGGCCGACCGAACAGGGCTACCGCACCATCCTGGTGGCGCCGCACCACAAGCCCTATGACCTCTTCGTGCCGGCGCCGGGCCATGGCCTCGGCTTCAACGATCTCAAGATCATCGAGTGCCACGAATTGCTGACGCGGCTTGAAGGCAAGCCGGCGCGGCTCATCGAGTTTGCCGAAGGGCTGGAGATCGAGCGCACGGTGCACGCGATGGCGCGCTCGTTCGAGGAAAAGCGCTGGGTGGACGTACGGTGATATAAGCCCGCTCAGACGGCCGTGGCAGCGACGTTCGTCTCCCATCCATTCACCCAGACCTGCCGCAAGCGGTCGCCTTCGCCCTTGAAGCGTAACCCGGTCGCCTGGCAATCCGCGATCCGGTCGCTGCGGAAATTGCGGATCGCCTGGCGCAGCTCGCACCAGGCGACGATGTTGGCGGTTTCGGCGTAGTAGATCAGCGCGATCGGGCGGATGAGGCGCTCGGAGGCGCGGCCCATTTCGTCTCGATAGGAGAGGTCGAGCTTCTCCTCGTCGCGGATGGCGCGTCGCACCAGCGCAAGGTCGATCGCGCCGGTCGAAGGCGCGGCGAACCCCCACGCGTGCAGCGCATTGGCGTCGAATACCTGGCGCAAGGGCGGCGGCACCGCGCCGGCGATCTTGGCGCTGACGCGCTTGGCCGCCTGCTTGAGCTCGCTGTCGCCGGTGCGCTCCAGCAGCGCCAGCGACAGGACGATCGCCTCCATCTCCTCGATCGAGAACATCAGCGGCGGCAGGTCGAAGCCGGGACGCAGGATGTAGCCGATGCCGCGCCCGCCCTCGATCGGCACGCGCATCGCCTGCAGGGCGGCAATGTCGCGATAGATCGAGCGCACCGTCACCTCCAGCCGCTCGGCGATCGTCGCTGCCGTCACCGGCTGCCGCGCCAGCCGCACGATCTGGATGATCTCGAACAGGCGCGACGCCTTGCGCATTTTTCTCGCCCGGTTTCCATCACAACTGACACACCATCGTCAGTTGGGCTGACCTATAGGAGCGCCTATCGAATTGAAAATCAACAGGTTCCGCTGCGGTTTGGCGGATCGAGGCGGCAGGCAACTGACATGGGCTATGCGGAAAATCTCTGGCTTTTCTTTATCCTGCTGTTCGGCATCATCGCCGTTCCGGGCATGGATATGCTCTTCGTGCTTGCCAATGCACTGACCGGCGGCCGCGACCGAGGCCTTGCCGCGACCGGCGGCATCATGGTCGGCGGCATGGTGCACACGCTGAACGGCGCCATCGGCGTCGGCCTGCTGATGCATTTCGTGCCGATCCTGTTCAAGCCGCTGCTGCTTGCCGGCGCCGCCTACATGGCCTTCATAGGCATCACGCTGATGCGCAGTTCCATCATCGTCGGCCAGGAGGGGCCTGCCGGCAGCCGTTCCGCATGGAAGGCGTTTCGCCAGGGATTTGTGACCTGCCTGATCAACCCGAAGGCATACCTGTTCGTGCTTGCCGTCTACCCGCAGTTCCTGAAACCGGACTACGGTCCGATCTGGATGCAGGCGACGGTCATGGGGCTGCTGACCGTGGTGACGCAGGCTGCGATCTATGGCGGGCTGGCTATCACGGCCGGCCGCAGCCGCAACCTTCTGATCGCCAATCCGCGGGCGACCATTTTTGCCGGCCGCGCGGCCGGACTGCTGCTCTTTGCCGTATCGGTGTTCACGGCATGGGAAGGATTAAGGGCGGCGTAATCCCGGTCACCGCCGCCCACTTCCCTATGCCCTGTCAGGCAGCTCCCTGCCGGTTGTCGATCATGGCGCGGCGTGCCGAGCGGCGCCACTCGACGGCGCCGGCAAGGCCGTGCAGCACGGTCTCGGTGGTCGCCCAGTCGATGCAGCCATCGGTGATGCTCTGGCCATAGACCAGCGGCTTGCCCGGCACCACGTCCTGCCGGCCGGCGACGAGATTGCTCTCGATCATCAGGCCGATGATGCGCTCGTCGCCTGCCGCGACCTGGCCGGCGACATCTGCCGCCACCTTGGGCTGGTTCTCGGGCTTCTTGGCCGAGTTGGCGTGGCTGACATCGATCATCAGACGGGGCGCAACGCCGATGCGGGCGAGTTCCACAGCGGCGGCTTCGACGCTCGCCGTGTCATAGTTCGGCTGAACGCCGCCGCGCAGGATAACGT
>NZ_RZPL01000326.1:0-6074 GCF_004022805.1 Mesorhizobium sp. M7A.F.Ca.CA.002.04.1.1
CTGCAACAGATTGAGGTTTTCGACCGAAGCCTTTGTTGCCCGCACCCAGGTGCAGGCAACAAAGGCTTCGGTCGAAAACCTCAATCTGTTGCAGCAGGGCAAGGGCGAGATCGCGTTTGCGCTGGGCGATTCCGTCAAGCTGGCCGCCGAAGGCAATGCCGAGGCCGGTTTCCCCGGCAAGCTCGATAAGTTGCGCGGCATCGCAGCCATCTATCCCAACTACATCCAGATCGTCGCCAGCCGGGAGTCCGGCATCAAGACGCTGGCCGACCTCAAGGGAAAAAGCCTGTCGGTCGGCGCGCCGGCCTCCGGCACCGAGCTCAATGCCCGCGCCATCTTCGCCGCCGCCGGGTTGAAGTATGAGGATCTCGGCCGGGTCGAGTATCTGCCCTTCGCCGAATCGGTCGAGCTGATCAAGAACCGGCAGCTCGACGCCACGCTGCAATCGGCCGGGCTCGGCGTCGCCTCGATCCGCGACCTCGCCACCTCCGTGCCGATCAATGTCGTGGCGGTGCCGGCCGAGGACGTCGCCAAGATCGGCGCGCCCTATCTGTCGGTGGTCATTCCCAAGGGCACTTATGAAGGCCAGAGCGAGGATGTCGCCACCGCCGCCGTCGGCAATTTCCTCATCACCCGCGCCGATGTCTCCGACGAGACCGCCTACCGGATGACCAAGCTGATGTTCGACCATCTCGACCAACTGGCCGCGGCGCATGCCGCCGCCAAGGCGATCGACCCGGCCAAGGCGCTCGACGGCATGCCGGTGCCGCTGCACCCCGGTGCCGAGCGATACTACAAGGAGAAGGGCTTGTTGAAGTAGGGCGGATCCGTCGGATGACCGAAGCAACGTCTGGAACATCAACCGACGGCAAATCCGCCACCTTCCATCTGCCTGCCGTCGAAGAACAGGTCGAAGGGCTGCCGCCGGGCTTCGGCGACGGCCTTGCGGGCAAGGCCGCCTTTCTCATCGCCGTCGCCTTTTCCGTGTTCCAGATCTATGTCGCCGCCTATGGCAGCATTCCGAGCCAGGTGGTGAGGGCCATGCATGTCGGCTTCCTGCTGCTGCTCGGCTTTGGCCTGATCGCCAATCTGCGCGCCAAGAGCATGCCGGCGAAAGCCGCGTTCTGGACGCTCGGGGCGCTCGGCTTCGGCACCGGCCTCTACAATTGGGTGTTCTACACTGATCTGATCCGCCGCTCCGGCTTCCTGACCACGCCGGACCTCATCGTCGGCGCGGTGCTGGTGGTGCTGGTCTTCGAGGCAGCGCGGCGGCTGATGGGCCTGCCGCTGGCGGTCATCGCTTTCATCTTTCTCGCCTACTGCTTTTTCGGCAACCATTTGCCGCCGCCGCTCATCCATCGCGGCTATGATTTCGCCCAGATCGTCGACACCTTCGCCTACGGCACCGAAGGCATCTACGGCACACCGATCTATGTCTCGGCTGCCTACATCTTCATCTTCGTCGTCTTTGCCGCCTTTCTCGAACGCGCTGGCATGATCGCGCTGTTCAACGATTTCGCGCTTGGCCTGGTCGGCTCGTGGCGCGGCGGCCCGGCGCAGGTCTGCGTGCTGTCCTCGGCGCTGATGGGCACCATTTCCGGCTCGGGTGTCGCCAATGTGGTGGCCAGCGGCCAGTTCACCATCCCGCTGATGAAGCGCTTCGGCTTCCGCTCGGCTTTTGCCGGCGCCGTCGAGGCGACCTCCTCGATGGGCGGCCAGATCATGCCGCCGGTGATGGGCGCGGTCGCCTTCATCATGGCCGAGACGCTGAACGTGCCTTATGCCGAAGTGGTCAAGGCGGCGATCATCCCGGCGCTGCTCTATTTCGGCGCCTGCTTCTGGCAGGTGCATCTGGAAGCCGGCAAGGCGGGCCTGCACGGCATGGCCAAGGCCGAGCTGCCCAATCCGTGGGACGCGGTGCGGCAACACTGGCCGCTGGTGCTGCCGCTGGCCGCGCTCATCTACCTGCTGTTTGCCGGCTATACGCCGATCTTCGCCGGCACGATGGGCCTGGCGCTGACCATCGTGCTCATCCTCGGCACGCCGTTGGCGGCAGCGATCGGGCCGCTGGCCTTCCGCATCGTCTTCTGGATCGCGCTCGGGCTTGCCGCCGCTTCGTTCATGAAGTTCGGCGTCAACCTCCTCGGCCTGGTGATCGCCGCACTGGTCGTCGCCTGCTTCACGTTCAAGGGCGGCCGCGAGACGTTGCAAATCTGTGTCGACTCGCTCGCCGAAGGCGCCAAGAACGCGCTGCCGGTCGGCATTGCCTGCGCCATTGTCGGCATCGTCATCGGCACGCTGACGCTGACCGGCATCGCCTCGACCTTCATCGGCTGGATCATCTCGATCGGCGAGGACAATCTGTTCCTGTCGCTGGTGCTGACCATGGTCACCTGCCTGGTGCTGGGCATGGGCATTCCGACCATTCCCAACTACATCATCACCTCGTCGCTGGCCGGGCCGGCGCTGCTCGAGCTTGGCGTGCCGCTGCTGGTCAGCCACATGTTCGTGTTCTATTTCGGCATCATGGCCGATTTGACGCCCCCGGTGGCGCTGGCGGCGTTCGCCGCCGCACCGATGGCCAGGGAAAGCGGCCTGAAAATCGGCATCCAGGCGACCAAGCTGGCCATTGCCGGCTTCGTCGTGCCGTTCATGGCGGTCTACACGCCGGCGCTGATGCTGCAGGACGCAGGTCCGATCGCCGCCCAGTTCGGCTATCCCGTCGAGGTCGGCTACATCGTCGCCAAGGCGTGCATGGGCATCGTGCTGTGGGGTGCCGCCGCCGTCGGTTTTCTGGTCACCCGCATGGCGTGGTGGGAGCGGCTCGTCGCCTTCGCCGCCGGCGTGCTGCTGGTCGCCGCGGTGCCGCTCACCGACGAGGCCGGCTGGGGGCTGGCGCTGGCCTGGATCGGCTGGCACTGTTTTCGCGCGCGGCAGGCTTCAGTCAGAACATGAGCCTGTGCATCCTGGCCGCGGGCAAGACGGTAACGCTCTCCGTCGCCGCCTTCACGCTGTCCTGGACGCATTCGGTGGAACGGACGCGCTGGCAAGAAGACTGGAAGGTCACGTCCTCCGGCCTGCAGGTGGTCGAAGCCCGGATCGAGGGCTCGGGCGCCGGCATGGAGCCGCCGGAAGGCGCGGTGCTGAAGGAGGGTTGGTGGAGCTATGCGCCTGATGTCGGCCCGCAGCGGCGCGTCGTGCTCGCCGCTTCAGGTGCAACCAGCGACGGCTGGACACTGTGCACGGTTCAGGGCTGCCGGGAATTGGGGAGGACGGCAGGCGGACCGATCGTGCTCGAGCCGTGCCGGCCGGATGGCACGAGCCAGCCGCGGTAGCGCATAGCCACACCCTCAGCCAAGGAACCGCTTGCGCAGCTCCGGAGAAGGAATGTCGCAAGCATCCTTCCTGCCGAACAGGGCGTAGCGGTTCCTGGCGATGCGATCATAGAGCCAACCACGCAGCGGGCGCGGCAACAGCAACAGTGCCTTGGCCGCCCGCCAAGGCCAGCCGAGTTCCGCCATGACGGCGACAAAACTGTCCAGCCGCGTGAAGGCGACGCCGTCGATCAGGACGAGATTGGTTTCGTAAGAGTCGGTGCGCAGTCCATGCTTCCGGAACAGCGCTTCACCGAAGGGCGACTGCGCGGTGGCGAAGCGGAAACGGCCTTGGCGGTCGAGCCTGACCACCATGCGCACGAAACCGGAGCAGAGCACGCAGACGCCATCGAAAACGATCAATGGATGGCGTGAGTCGAGAACTGTTTCGAAGGGACGAGTTGACTGGGGTCGAACTGGTTGAAGATGGTCCGTCACGCTGGCCTCGGCTGCTCGTGTCCTATGACACTAAGCCGGCCAGCGATGGTATCAAAGCCGTGGCGATGTCGCACGGCGCCTGTCGGCGAGAGCGGGACGCTCGGCGCGATAGGTGGTGGCGCGGATAGAGGCGGCCGGCCTGCAGATCCGGCTGTTGTGGCGATTTTCGAAAGCCATGATCAGTGCGCGCCCAGCGAGTTGCCGCGACGGGCGCAGGCCGGGCCGGGGCCGCGCATGTAATAGCGTTCGGGCCGGTAGGTCGGCGCAACGAATTCGCGGATGGCGGCGGCATAGCCGATGAGGTGCGCGAGGAAGTTCATTACCTTGTCCCTGTCCCGATTTTCGGATGTCCCTTCCGAATTGCGGTCATCATAGCGTCGAGGCGTGAATAGTCGGTGAACGTGATGTTAATATCTGGTCGAAAATGCCTTGCTTCGTGGCTGGAATGCGGCTGATTCGGGGTCTTTCCGTGCAGTTGGTTGGCATTCCGGCCAATGTGACTTTTGCATCACATATGTTTCGTTTGAATGTCGCCTGCGCGCGGTTCTGTTTCAACTTTTGCCGAGCCCGCGAAATTTCCGTGCTGGCGGCCAGAACCACTCAGGCGGCCCCTTGGCATCCAGATCGGCGCGGGAGCGCGGAACTGGAGCGCGATCTGTCCGTTCTCACCTTCATCTGGTTCTGAAGGGAAGATATCATGGCGCCGCGTCCGGCCTGGAGAGGCTATCTGAAGCTTTCGCTGGTCACCTGTGCCGTCGAACTGACCAATGTCGTCACCCATACGGAGCGGGTCTCGTTTCGCATTCTCAACCGCAAGACCGGCAACACGGTGAAGCGCCTCTATGTCGATGCCGAAACCGGCAAGCCGTTGGAGGAGGATGACGAGATCAAGGGTTATGAACTCGACGATGGCAATTTCATCCATATCGAGGAAGACGAGATCGAGGCGGTGCAGATCGAATCCTCGCACACGATGGCGCTCGACGGTTTCGTCGACAAAGCTTCGATCCAGCAGATCTATCTCGACACGCCCTACTATGTGGCGCCCGCCGACAAGGTGTCGGAAGAGGCGTTCGCCGTCATTCGCGATGCGATGGCGGGCAAGAAGATGGCCGGGCTGGCGCGTATCGTGCTCTACCGACGCGAACGGCCGGTGGTGATCGAACCGCTCGGCAAGGGCATGGTGCTGACGACGCTGCGCTACGACAACACGGTACGGCAACCGGACACCGTCTTCGGCGACATCGAGCCCGTGAAGACCGATCAGGAGATGACCGATCTGGCCGAGTTGATCATCGACAAGAAGAAGACGAAGTTCGATCCCTCGAAATTCGACGACAAATACGAGGACGCGCTGCTGGAGCTGATCCGCGCCAAGAAGGCCGGCCACAAGGCGCCGAAGGCCAAGGCGGCGCCCAAACCTTCCAATGTCGTCAATCTGTTCGACGCGCTGAAGAAGAGCCTGTCGGACTCCGGGTCATCGAAAACATCTTCGTCGGCGAAGGCCAGGCCAGCGGCCAAACGCGCCAAGTCGAAAGCCAGCGCGCCCAAACGCAAATCGGCGTGAGGAACCCAACGGATGGCCAGCCTCGAACAATATCACTCCAAGCGCGATTTCAAGAAAACCGCCGAACCGGCCGGCAAGGTCGCCCGGACCAAGCAGGGCGAGGCCGGCGGCATCTTCGTCATCCACAAGCATGCCGCGACGCGGTTGCATTACGACTTGCGGCTCGAGCATGACGGCGTGCTGTGGAGTTGGGCGGTGACGCGCGGCCCGAGCCTCGACCCGCATGAGAAGCGACTGGCTGTCCATGTCGAGGATCACCCGATCGACTATGCGCCGTTCGAAGGCACCATTCCCAAGGGCGAATATGGCGGCGGTTCGGTTATCGTTTGGGACGAGGGCACCTGGATTCCCGAGATCGACCCGGCCAAGGCGATGAAAAAGGGCCATATCAGCTTCGAGCTCAGGGGACACAAGCTGCATGGGGCATGGCATCTGGTGCGGCTGAAGCCGCGAGCGGGTGAAAAGCGCGACAACTGGCTGCTGATCAAGTCGGACGATGCCGCAGCGCGTCCCGGCGAGGACATCCTCAAGGAAGCGCCTGAATCGGTGAAGTCCGGCCTGACGATCGAGGAGGTCGGCGAGGGCAAGACCGCGAAGGGCGAGAAGCCGAAAGTCTGGCATTCCAACAAGCCGGCCGCCGTCAAGACAAAAGCCGGCAAACGCCTCGACTTTATCGAGCCGCAGCTGGCCACGCT
>NZ_RZPL01000327.1:0-466 GCF_004022805.1 Mesorhizobium sp. M7A.F.Ca.CA.002.04.1.1
CGATCTTCCAGGCCAGCATCAGCAACGGAAAGTTCCACGGGATGATCTGGCCGACGACGCCGACACCCCTATGGCCGGGGAAATCCCTGTCCAGCGCCTGCGCCCAGCCGGCATGGTGGATGAAATGGCGGATCGCCAGCGGCACGTCGATATCGCGGCTTTCGCGGATCGGCTTGCCGTTGTCGATAGTCTCAAGCACCGCGAACAGGCGCTGATGCCGCTGCATGGCGCGGCCGATGGCATAGAGTACTTTGGCACGCTGATAGCCTGAGGCTGCCGACCACTTCGGCAGCGCCTTGGCGGCGGCCGCAACCGCCGCGTCGATATCGGCGGCATTGGCGTCCGAGACCTCGGCCAGCAGCTTGCCGGAAGACGGCTCGCTGGTCTCGAAGGTCTTGCCGCCGGCAGCGGCTTTCCAGTCGCCGCCGATGAACAGCGCCTTGCCGAAATCGCGCGCGGCAAGCCA
>NZ_RZPL01000327.1:476-6038 GCF_004022805.1 Mesorhizobium sp. M7A.F.Ca.CA.002.04.1.1
GTTCATCAGGTGCCTCCTTCACCCTCCCGCCTGGGAGGGTCGATCGGCAAAAGCCGATCGGGGTGGGGGTAAAGGCTTACGCCATCGCGTGGCGATGATTGGCCGAATAATGTCCGGTCAGATGATGCTCGAGCTGGCGCTCGATGTCGGTCAAGAGGCTCGACGCGCCGAAGCGGAACAGGTCCGGCTCCAGCCATGGCCGGCCGAGCTCTTCCTTCATCAGCACCAGCCAGTCGAGCGAGGCCTTGGCCGTGGAAATGCCGCCGGCCGGCTTGAAGCCGATGAGATAGCCGGTTTCCTCGAAATAGGCCCTGATGGCACGCACCATGGCGAGCCGACGGGCAGCGTCGCGTTGACGCTTTCCTTGCCGGTCGAGGTCTTGATGAAATCGGCGCCCGCCATCATCGCCACCATCGAGGCCAGCATGACATTGCGCAGCGTGGCGAGGTCGCCGGTGCCGAGGATGACCTTCAGATGCGCATCACCGCAGGCGGCGCGCATCGAGACGATCTCATTGTAAAGCTCCCGCCACTTGGCGCCGAACACCAGGCCGCGCGGGATGACGACGTCGATCTCGTCGGCGCCGTCACGGACCGAGGCCTCGATCTCCTGCAGACGGGTCGACAGCGGCGCCAGGCCATGCGGAAAGGCGGTGGAGACGGCGGCGACATGGATGCCAGTGCCGCGCACCGCATCGACGGCGGTGGCAACGAAGGGGTGGTAGACGCAGACGGCGGCCGGGCGGATGATTTCACCTGATATGCCGAGGCCCTCGACAATGTCGCGGCGGAACGGGTTGATCGCCTTGGCGCAGAGCCGGCGCACGCGCTCCTCGGTGTCGTTGGAATTCAGCGTCGTCAAATCCATGCAGGCGACGGCGCGCAGCAGCCAGGCGGCCTGGTTGTCGGCCTTGATCGAGCGCCGCTTGGTCAGGCTGGCGACGCGCCGTTCCAGCGCCGAGCGATTGACGCTGCGCACCGATTCCATGAAGCCAAGGTCGAGCTTCATGCCGGGGTTGCGCGCAATGCGATGATCGTGCGGGACGGCTGTATTGGCGGCGGCACGCGCCGGCAGCGGCGTCACCTTGGACGGGCCGACATCGGCTTCGCGGATTGTGCTGCTCATCTCCTGCCCTTTCATTCAGCGACGTATGCCGAAGATAGCCCGTGAAGCCGTACTTCACGAGTCCTGCGGGCGGTCATAACCGAAAAAGGCGGCGAAAGCAGCAGTTTTTGACCGTGCGGTCAAAAACGTAGACTTCGAGATGTTGGTGCGGCTCAGCCGACGAAGGCGCGCTCGACGACAAAAGTCGCCGGATGGCTCAGCGAGCCTTCCTCGAAGCCGAGACTTTCGGCCAGTTCCTTGACGTCCTTCAGCATATGCATCGAGCCGCAGATCATGATCCGGTCGGTTTCCGGGTTGAGCTTGTCGATGCCGAGATCGCTGTAGAACTTGCCGGAGCCGATCAGCGCGGTGATGCGGCCCATGCGTGCCGATTCCTCGCGGGTCGTCGAATTGTAGAGCGTGACGCGCCCAGTGGTCAGTTCACCGATCAGCGGGTCGCTTTCAAGTGCTGCGACCAGCTCCTGGCCATAGGTCATCTCGGCATTGTCGCGGCAGGTATGGGTCAGGATCAGTTGATCGAATTTTTCGTAGGTGTCGGGGTCGCGCAGCAGGCTGGCGAAGGGCGCGATGCCGGTGCCGGTCGAGATCATGAACAGCCGCTTGGCCGGCGTCAATGCGTCGACCACCAGCGTGCCCGTCGACTTCTGGCGCATGATGACGGTGTCGCCGACCTGGATCTTCTGCAGCTCCGAAGTCAGCGGGCCGTCCGGCACCTTGATCGAGAAGAATTCCAGCTCTTCGTCCCAGGCCGGGCTCGCCACCGAATAGGCGCGGTACACCGGCTTCTCTGCATTGGGCAGGCCGATCATGACGAACTCGCCGGAGCGGAAGCGCAGCGACTGCGGACGGGTGATGCGGAACGAGAACAGCCGGTCGGTGTAGTGCTTCACCGAGACCACGGTTTCGGCATAGACATTGGCCGGAATCGGGAACTGCAGCGGTCGGGCGCCGACGGTGTTGAGAGCGGATGTGGTGTTCATCAAATCCAACCTTCTGGCCCAGCTCACGGACGCGGGCGCCAAACCTTCACCTGCGCGCCCGGACCATTCAGGTCCCGGCGTGCTGTTCGCACACTCCAAAGCGGCAAGCTCTTGTGTCCGGAATTTATTAGTATACAAACGATATTTGCGTCAAGATGCTCCCTTAAAACAGCTTTCCAAACTGACGCATATCCGTAGTCCGCGCATTTCGGGTTTCGACGATGGAAGAGAATATTTCGGCGCAAGCGCGCGATCCCCAGGGAAATGTCGTTGCCGGTATCGATGTCGGCGGCACCTTCACCGACCTGCTCCTGATCGACGGAAGCGATGGCGGCAGGGTGTATCTGGCCAAGACGCCGACCACGGTCGACAACCAGGCCTTCGGTGTCGTTTCGGCACTCGGCGCCACCGGATTTCCGATCGACGGCATCGACCTCATCGTGCATGGCACGACCACCACCACCAATGCGGTGCTCGAACGCCGGCTGGCGAAAACCGGCATGATCACCACGCGCGGTTTTCGCGACGTGATCGAGCTTGGCCGGCGCACGCGGCCGCAGGCCTATGGCATGACCGGCAGCTTCGTGCCGATCATCCCGCGCAATCTCAGGCTCGAAGTGTCGGAGCGCGTCGAGGCGTCGGGTGAGATACGCACACCGCTCGACGAGGCCGAAATGCGCGAGGCGGTGCAGACGCTGATCGCGGCCGGTTGCGAATCCCTCGTCATCCATTTCCTGCATTCCTACGCCAATCCGGCGCACGAGCGGCGCGCCACCGAAATTGCCGCCGAGCTCTGGCCGAACGGCTACATCACGGCAGGCCATGCGCTGCTGTCGGAGGCGCGCGAGTTCGAGCGCGGCGTCACCGCTTCGGTCAACGCCTCGGTGCAGCCGATCCTCGAGCGTTATGTCGAGCGGCTGCGCAAGGAACTGGCTGCAAAAGGCTATGCCCGCGACTTCCTGATCATGAACGGCAATGGCGGCATGATCTCGGCCCGCTTCGTCACACGTGAATCGGCCAAGACTGTCATGTCCGGTCCGGCCTCGGGCGTCATCGCCGCCGCCTACACCGGAAAACGTGCCGGCTTCGAAAACCTCGTCACCTACGACATGGGCGGCACTTCGACCGACGTGGCGCTGATCCGCAATGCCGAGCCGGCTGTCTCGAACGAGATCGAGATCGAATATGCCATGCCGATCCATGTGCCGATGGTGGCGGTGCACACGGTCGGCGCCGGCGGCGGCTCGATCGCCCGCGTCGACGCGGCCGGCCTGATCCAGATCGGCCCGGAAAGCGCCGGCGCCAACCCCGGCCCGATCTGCTACGGGCGCGGCGGCCTCGATCCGACCATCACCGACGCCAATCTGGTGCTCGGCCGGCTGGCGCCGAAGAAGCTGCTGGCAGTCGAAAACCCGGTCACATCAGAGCGCGTCACCGGCATCTTCGAGGAGAAAATCGGCAAGCCGACCGGCCTGTCCGGCGTCGAGGCGGCGGGCGCGGTGCTGCGGCTCGGCAACATGAAGATGGCCGGCGCCATCCGCATGGTGTCGGTGTCACGCGGTCATGACCCCCGCGATTTCGCGCTGTTCGCCTTTGGCGGCGCCGGGCCGCTGCATGCGACTGCCCTGGCGCGCGAACTCGGCCTGCCCAAGGTGCTGGTGCCGGCGCGTCCAGGCATCACCAACGCGCTCGGCTGCGTCGTTGCCGACCTGCGCCACGACTTCGTCAACACCATCAACCAGCCGGTGTCGGTGCTCGACGAAACGCGCCTTCATGGGGTATTGGAACGGCACCGAAACGAAGGCGAGGAGCTGATCGGCAAGGAAGCGGTAAAGCCGGAGACGATCCGCGTCACCCACTCCGCCGACATGCAGTTCGTCGGCCAGACCCACATCATCAACGTGGCGCTGCCGTCCTCCTCGGTGACCCGGGCAACGCTGCAGCAGCTTTTCGAAAAGGCCTATTTCGCCCGCTTCAAGGTCGAGCTGCCGGAAATCCGAGCCAATCTCGTCAATCTCAATACATCGGTCACCGGCGTGCGTCTGGCGATCGATCTGTCGCGCCTGATCGATCCGGCGGGGCGCGCAGCAACGCTGGACGAGGCGCGGCGCGAAATCCGGCCGGTCTGGTATGCCGGCCGTTGGCACGACACGCCCGTATATGCGCGTGAAAAGCTGCCGCTCGATGCTATCATCGAAGGCCCGGCGATCCTCGAACAGATGGATGCCACCACCGTGCTCGAACCCGGCGACCGCGCACGCAGCGACGCTGACGGCAACATCATCATCGACATTGGCGAGGCCTGATATGGCAAAGCTCGACGCCATCACCCTTTCGGTCCTCCAGGCGGCCCTGCAGCAGGTCTGCGACGAGATGGACCTTACGTTCTCTCGCGCCGCTTTCTCGCCGGTCATCGCCGAGGCCAATGACCGTTCCGACGGCATCTATTCGGCTGTCGACGGTTCGCTGATCGCGCAAGGCAGCCAGGGCCTGCCGGTGTTCGTCGGCGTCATGCAGTATTCGACCAGGACGGTGATCGAGATGATCGCCGACGGCCGTTGCCTGCCGCCGGAACCAGGCGACATCTACGTCGTCAACGACCCCTATCTCGGCGGCACCCATCTGATGGATGTGCGCTTCGCCATGCCGGTCTACCGGGACGGCAAGATTTTCTGCTGGCTATCCAACACCGGCCATTGGCCCGACATTGGCGGCTCGGTGCCGGGCGGATTTTCAGCCTCGGCGACTGCCGTGGAGCAGGAAGGCCTGCGGCTGCCGCCGGTCAAACTGTTCAAGAAGGGCGTGCTCGACCCGGAAATCTACGCCATCATCTGCTCCAACATCCGCGTCGCCGACCAGCGCATCGGCGATATCAGGGCCCAGGCCGCCGCACTGCTGATCGGCCAGGATCGGCTGAATGGAATCCTGGATCGTTACGGTGACGAAACTGTTGTCGCGGCGATCGCCGAACTGCGCCGCCGCGCGGCCGAGCAGATGCGCGCCAACATCTCAGCCATTCCCGACGGCACCTACCATTCGAAGGCCTTTGTCGATTCCGATGGGGTGGTCAACGAGCCGCTGATCATCGCGCTCGCCGTCGAAAAACAGGGCGACACGCTGACCTTCGATTTCACCGATTCGTCAAAGCCCTGCGCCGGGCCGATGAACAGCGTGCTGGCGACGACCCTATCCTCGGTCTATCTCGCCATGCGCCACATTTTCCCGGATGTGCCGATCAGCGCCGGCGCGTTTGAACCCCTGATCGTCAAGCGGCCGGAAGGCACGTTCCTCGACGCCAAATATCCGCGGCCCGTCTCGGGCTGCGCCGCCGAGGTGTCGCAGCGCATCGCCGAGGCGGTGTTTGCGGCGATGGTGCAGGCATTGCCGGACAAGGTGACCGCCGCACCCGCCGGTTCCAGCGGCAATTTCGCACTCGGCGGCAACGACCCGGCACGCG
>NZ_RZPL01000328.1:0-6030 GCF_004022805.1 Mesorhizobium sp. M7A.F.Ca.CA.002.04.1.1
AAGGTGCCGCTGATCACCGTCAACCACGGCCGCACCGATTCCACCGACGGGCGTGTCTTCCCCTACGTCTTCCCGCTGCTGCTCAATCCCTACAGCGAGACATCAGGCATCGTGAACTACATCGCCTCCAAGGAAGGCGGCATCGACAAGCTGAAGGGAAAGAAGATCGTCGTGCTCTATCACGGCTCGCCCTACGGCAAGGAGACCATCCCGATCTATGAGCTGCTGGCGCAGAAATACGGCTTCACCGTGCAGCAGATCGAGGTGCCGCATCCCGGCAACGAGCAGCAGTCGCAGTGGCTGACCATCCGCCGCGCCAAGCCGGATTTCGTCGTCCTGCGCGGCTGGGGTGTGATGAACCCGGTGGCGCTGAAGACGGCGGTCAAGGTCGGCTATCCCGTCGATCACATCGTCGGCAATGTCTGGTCGAATTCTGAAGAGGATGTCATCCCTGCCGGCGACGCCGCCAAGGGTTACACCGCCATCACCACGCAGGCTTCCGGCAACTCCTACCCGGTGGTTCAGGAGATCGTGAAGACGGTCTACGGCGCCGGCAAGGGTAACCTTGAAGACAAGGCGCGCATCGGCTCGGTCTACCACAATCTCGGCATCGTCAACGGCATCCTCAATGTCGAGGCGATCCGGATCGCGCAGGAGAAGTTCGGCCACCGCACGCTGACCGGCGACGAGGTCCGCTGGGGCTTCGAGCATCTCAAGCTTGATCCGGCCAAGGTCGAGGCGCTCGGCGCCAAGGACCTGTTCCACTCGATCAATGTCAGCTGGGACAACCATGAAGGCGAAGGCTACGTGACCTTCCAGCAGTGGGACGGCAAGAAGTGGAACGTCGTCTCCGACTGGATCGCGCCGGACTGGGCGCTGCTGCGGCCAATCATCGAGAAGTCCGCCGAGGCCTACGCCGCCGAGAAGGGCATCAAGCTGCGCACCGCCGACGATGCCAATGCTGTGACCACCAACTGATCAGTCAGTGCCGGGCGTCGCGGACCAAGTTTCCGTGGCGCCCGACCTGTTCGGTTTTCGAACCGCGAAAGAACAGCCTATGCCGAACGATGACGTCATTCTTGCTGTGGACACGGTCCATGCCACCTACAACCACGCCATCACGGCGCTGCATGGCGTCAGTTTCGAGCTCAGGCGCGGCCAGATACTGGCATTGCTCGGTGCCAATGGCGCTGGCAAGACCACGACGCTGAAGGCCGTCTCCAACCTGCTGCCGGCCGAACGCGGCCAGGTCAATGCCGGCACCATCCGCTATGACGGCTCGGATGTCTCGCGCCGCAAACCGGGTGATCTGGTGCGCGCCGGGCTGGTTCAGGTGCTGGAAGGCCGCCACTGCTTCAAAAGCCTCACCGTCGAGGAGAATCTGATCGCCGGCGGCATCGGCCGCAGCGGCAGCCGCGCCGAGATCAACGGGGATCTCGAACGGATCTACGGCTATTTCCCGAGGCTTCGGGAAAAACGCCGGACATTGTCCGGCCTGACCTCCGGCGGCGAACAGCAGATGACCGCCATCGGCAGGGCGCTGATGTCGCGGCCGCGGCTGCTCGTCCTGGACGAACCGTCGATGGGGCTCGCGCCAATCATCGTCCAGGACATCTTCCAGAGCTTGAAAAAACTCAACCGCGAGACTGGCCTATCCATCCTGGTCGCCGAGCAGAACTCCGCAGTGGCGCTGCGATATGCCGACCATGCCACGGTGCTGGAGAACGGCGTTTCCGTTCTCGCCGGCGCGGCCCCCGAGCTTCGCCAGCGCGAGGACATCAGGGCCTTCTATCTCGGTCAATCGAACCCCGGGCAACAGGCGTCACCCGCCACCAAGCCCGCCCATCTCCACGCCGTTGCCTGAATCGAAATCCCAAGGAGCAGTGAAATGACCGTTTCGACCGTCAAGACCGACAAGGCTTCCGCCGCCGTGCCGCCAGTCGCAAGGCCGATCGCCCCGGCGCACATCATCAAGGACGACGCCGAGGCGATTGCGGTTGCCCATGCGCTCGCCGCCGAATTCGTCAAGGACTCCTCCCGGCGCGACCGTGAACGGATCTGGCCGGTCGCCGAACTCGATGCCTTTTCGCAAAGCGGCCTGTGGTCGATCAATGTACCCAAGGCATTCGGTGGGCCGGAGGTGTCCTATGCGACGCTGGCGAAGGTGATCGAGATCATCTCGGCGGCGGATTCCTCGATCGGCCAGGTTGCGCAGAACCATCTCGGCGTCGTCGCTGCCATCCGCACCGTCTCCGACGCGGACCAGCAGAAGCTGCTGTTCGCCGAAGCGCTGAAGGGCACCCGGTTCGGCAACGCCTTTTCCGAGTTCGGCTCCAAGCGCGCCGCCGATTTTGAGACCCGCTTCACCGATGCCGGCGATCATGTGGTCGTCAACGGCCGGAAATTCTATTCGTCCGGCGCGCTGCTCGCCCATCTGGTGCCGATCGTGGCGCTCGATGACGAGGGCCGCGCCTGGTATGCGATCGCCGACCGCGGCGCACCCGGCCTGACCGTCATCGACGACTGGTCGAGCTTCGGCCAGCGCACGACCCTGTCCGGCACCGTCATCATCGACAACGTCAAGGTGCCGAAGACGCATCTGGTACCCGGCTACAAGGGCTACGACAAACCGACCGCCGACGGCGCCATCTTCCAGATCATCCAGGTGGCCGTGGACACCGGCATCGCCCAGGCGGCGATCGACGAGACGGTCGATTTCGTCAGGACCAAAAGCCGCGCCTGGATCGACAGCGGCGTCGACAACGCCTGGGACGATCCCTACACCATTCAGGCCATCGGCGACCTGACGCTGCGCCTGCACGCGGCGCAGGCGCTGCTCGAAAAGGCCGGTCATGCAATCGACCGGGCAGTGGCCGAGCCGACAGCCGAGACGGTGGCGCACGCCCAGATCGTCACTGCCGAGGCAAAAATCCTGTCGACAGAGATCGCCATCGCCGCCACCAACAAGCTGTTCGAACTGGCAGGGACCCGCTCAACCCTGGCCGAGCACAATCTCGACCGGCATTGGCGCAACGCGCGCACGCACACGCTGCACGATCCGGTGCGCTGGAAATACTCGATCCTCGGCAAATATTTCCTCAACGGCGAAAATCCGCCGCTGCACGCCTGGAGCTGATTTTCCACCGGCGGGCTGGCGGCCCGCCACGTCAAACCTTCGACCATCCAAGAGGCCCACTGCCATGTCAAACCCAACAGTCGTCGGCTTTTCCGGCAACATCACCAGGCCGTCAAAGACGCGCGCCTTCGTCGATCTGGTCGCCAGGGACATCGCCGCCAGCCACGGCCTATCGGCGAGCACCTATGATATCGAGGATCTCGGGCCGTCGCTGGGAACGGCGAAATGGGCCCGCGATCTCGACGGCCAGGCGCACGCGATCCTGGAACAAATCCTCGCCGCCGACGTGCTTGTCGTGGGCTCGCCGACCTACAAGGGCAGCTATACCGGCCTGTTCAAGCATTTCTTCGACCTGATCGATCCGGCGGCATTGCGGGGAAAGCCCATCGTGCTGACGGCGACCGGCGGTGGCGAGCGCCATGCCTTGATCGTCGAGCATCAGCTGCGGCCGCTGTTCGGCTTCTTCGAGGCCTTTGCGCTGCCCACCGCCGTCTACGCCACCGACAAGGATTTCACCGACGGCGTGCTGCGCTCCGAGGCGATCCTTAAGCGTGCGGCGCAGGCGGTCGACGAGGTCGGCTTTGTGCTGGCCAATCGTTCGGCAGGCCGGATCGCCGCTGAATAGCCTGTCGTCAGCCAGATTGAACTGAACGAAATCCGTGAGGGCAGCGCCCCCGCTTACGCGCAATTTACGACCGACCGCTAAAACCGTTCCTGTCTGATTCGTCTGGGACAGGAACGTCATGAGCAAAGCCCTCACA
Source organism: Mesorhizobium sp. M7A.F.Ca.CA.002.04.1.1 (assembly GCF_004022805.1). Classification (NCBI taxonomy): domain Bacteria; kingdom Pseudomonadati; phylum Pseudomonadota; class Alphaproteobacteria; order Hyphomicrobiales; family Phyllobacteriaceae; genus Mesorhizobium; species Mesorhizobium sp. M7A.F.Ca.CA.002.04.1.1. Next base: position 3,898 of record NZ_RZPL01000328.1, read on the forward strand.
TCCTTCGCATTGGTCGCCGTGCTGACCGCCTTGCTCATGGCGTTGAGCCTGGCTGTCGCCAGGCACGGCTATCCCTATGGCGCGATCGGCGTCAGGCGCCTTGACGGCATTGCCGACGCCGGCGTGTTCATCCCGATTGCCGCCGTCTATTTCTTCAGCGCGATGCTGATGATGATCCTGCCGATAAGGGCGGCCGGTATCGTCCTGACCCATGCCGCCGATGCCCTTTTCTGGACCGTGATCGCACTGTTTGCGACCATCGTCGGCTGTATGGTCGCCAGATGGGCGTTCGGGCAGGGCAGCGCCGTGTGGACATTGCTGAACTGGCGGTTCCTGTTTGCCGCGGCGATCGTCGGGTGTCACTTTGTCATGAACGAGTTGCGCCGCAACGTGCTGCTGCGCAGCCTGTTCTTCGTCGTCTTTGCCGCTGCGACGCTGGCCTGCCTGTTCTGGTCGTTCACACTCTGACCAGCCGTAACCGGCTACTTCGCTGATCCTGCGGCGATGTTGCCGGCGGCAATTTCCATCCATGTCCAGAGATAGGCGGCAAGACCGCGATCGACATGGATGCGCAGCTTGGCGTCATGGCGATAGACGACGGCGCTGATGTCGGCGAAGGACAGCGCTGCACTGGCGCTCGCTTGGCTGGGATCGAGCGTCGTTCCACGCGCGATGAAAGCGTCGAGCGCCGTGCCCTCGGCCTCGAACATTTGCAACCCGGCGCTGATCGCCGTCACCGCGAACCCGTCTGTGTGCCAGCCCGAGGCGATGGCAAGCGGGCTGTTCGAGACGATCAGCAGCCGGTCGCGCGCCAGTCGCGCCGCATAGCGGTCACCTTGTGCGGTGCCAAAGGCTCCGACTCCGTTCCCGTCGGCGCTCGAAGCCCGCGCCCACGCGTCGAGGTCGCCGCTGACCAGCAACTGGTTGAGGCCGCAGACCGCGCGCACCACAAGGCCGGGCACCTTGATCACCGCCGATTGCCAGTCCGGTGCAACGGACCATTTTTCCGCGAGATCACGCATGCAGCCGGTCTCCTGCCGGGTCGAAGGCGCAAGGGGCGGTAATTGTCGCCTTGCTGATCTTGCCGAGATACTGGATGTCAATCGTCTCGCCGTGCCGCGTCGCGCCGCGCTCTATCAGCCCAAGCGCAACCGGGCGGCCAAGCGTCGGGCTCTGGTAGCTCGAGGTGACAAAGCCCTGGCTGCGCAATCTGCCGTCGATCCGTTTGATGCCATGCGCGCCGGTCGGCAGCGGTGCTTCGCCTTGCGGCACTGCCAGCCCGACAAGCTGCATGCGATTGTCACGCGACGCCTCCTCGGTGAACAATGAGCGGCGGCCGACGAACTCGGTCTTGCGTTTGGCCCGCGGACCGTGGACGCCGAGATCATGCGGCAATGTGGTGCCGTCGGTGTCCTTGCCGATGACGATAAAACCCTTTTCGGCACGCAGGATCATCAGCGCCTCCAGGCCGATGACGATGGCGTCGAGCGCCTGGCCGGCCTCGCGCAGATGCGCCCATAGCGGCTCGGCGTGGTCGGCCCGGATCGAAATCTCGTAGCTCCTGTCGCCGGTGAAACTGACGCGGGCGATGCGGACTTCGTCGCCGGCATAAGTGCCATGACCGATCGCCATATGCGGCAGGTCGGCATCGTCGAGCGAGAGGCCAAGATGCAGCTTTTCCAGCAGCTTGCGGGCATTTGGCCCCGAAACGGTCAGTGTCGCCATGTCCGGTGTGGCGTTGTGGATGTAGACGGCGCCGCGGCCAAAACGGTCCTGGCGCCATTCCTCCAGCCGCGCATGGACGGCGGCGACATGCGAGGACGAGCACGACACGACGAAGCGATGCTCGTCCAGCCGCACCAGCACGCCGTCGTCGAAGACCACGCCGTTCTCAGACAGCATGAAGCCATAACGGCAGCGGCCCGGTTTCAATGTTGACATGGTGTTGTAGTAGAGGAAATCGACGAACGCCGCCGCCTGCGGCCCGATCACCTCGATCTTGCCGAGCGTCGAACCATCGAACAGCGCGACCGACTGGCGCGCACGTCGCGCCTCGTCCGCGATCGAACGTTCCGCGTCCGCGTTGCCGCCATAATGAGCAGGCCGCAGCCAGCCGCCATATTCCTGGAAGAC
>NZ_RZPL01000329.1:0-6028 GCF_004022805.1 Mesorhizobium sp. M7A.F.Ca.CA.002.04.1.1
GCCTGGCGACGCCTCGGACAGCCAGATGGACGCAATCGCCGGCATCGCCGAGACATATGGCTTTGACGAGCTGCGTGTCAGCCATGAGCAGAACCTGATCCTGCCGCATGTGGCCCGCGCCGACCTCAAGGCGGTCTATGATGCGCTGGTCGGCATCGGCCTGGCGACGGCCAATTCCAACCTGATATCGGACATCATCGCTTGCCCGGGCCTCGACTACTGCGCGCTGGCCACGGCGCGCTCGATCCCAATCGCGCAGGAAATCTCGCGCCGCTTCGCCTCGCTTGAGCGGCAGCGCGAGATCGGCGAACTGAAGCTGAAGATCTCCGGCTGCATCAACGCCTGCGGTCATCACCATGTCGGCCACATCGGCATCCTCGGCGTCGAGAAGAAGGGCTCCGAACTCTATCAGGTGACGCTGGGCGGCTCGGCCGACGAGAACACCTCGGTCGGCGAGATCATCGGCCGCGGCTTCTCTTCGGAAGAGATCACCGACGCCATCGAACAGATCGTCGAGACCTATCTCGGCCTTCGGCTCGACCCACAAGAGAAATTCATCGACGCCTACCGCCGAGTCGGTCCCGCGCCGTTCAAGGAGGCGCTCTATGCTGGCGAAGCCAAGGCCGCTTGACCGTATTGGAGACGTCGATGACGGCATCGCCGCCAAAGCGGCAGGGCTCGACGCGCTCTATGGTCATCTGAAGCCGCTCGAGATCATCGAACGCTCGGCCCGCGAACTGTTCCTCGACGAGATCGCGGCGGTGTCGTCGTTCGGCGCGGATTCGGCTGTGCTGCTGCACATGATCGCCAAGATCGACCGGACGCTGCCGGTCATCTTCCTCGACACCGGCAAGCATTTCGAGGAGACGCTCGGCTATCGCGATGCGCTCGCCGCCGATTTCGGGCTGACCAACATAAGGGTGATCAAACCCGAGGAAGCAGCACTCGAACGGATCGATCCGACGGGCAATCTGCACCAAAGCGATACCGATGCCTGCTGCGACGTGCGCAAGGTGGAGCCGCTGGCGCGCGGTGTCGCGCCATTTCGTGCCTGGCTCACTGGCCGCAAGCGTTTTCAGGCCGCGACGCGGGCAGCGCTGCCGGTGTTCGAGGCGGTCGGTCCGCGCATCCGCATCAATCCGCTGGCGCATTGGACGACATCGGACCAGGCCGACTATATGCGCGCGCATGCGCTGCGCGAAAATCCGCTGGTCGCTTATGGCTATCTGTCGATCGGCTGCTTCCCGTGCACGCAGCCGGTGCAGCCGGGCGAGGACGCGCGCAGCGGCCGCTGGGCCGGTCATGCCAAGACCGAGTGCGGCATTCACCTGTCGGGGCTGGAGAAGTCGCTGACCGACGCATCCCTTTAGGATATGCTGATATTCAGGTAAGGCTGGCCTGCAAACGGCGGCTTCCTGCGCTTCCGGTGCTCACGTACTTCAAGTATGCTCCGCTCCGGTTCTCGGAAGCCGCCATTTTCGGCGCAGCCTGACCTGAATCTCAACACATCCTTGGTTTCGTTTGACTGTTTAGGAACTTTTTGATGACTGAACCGACGACACCGGAGACCCGGCTCTGGACCCCTGCGGGTTTTCAGGAGGATGAGTGGACGCATGCCGAAAGCGCCGATGCGCTGTCCGGCAACGGCCGCTTCATCCTGCCGTTGCAAGTCTTCCTCGATCTCGATCCGGAGGTGCGCCGCTCGGCCAAGGAACGGCTCGGCGTCCTGCTGCAGCCGGGTGATCAGCTCGAGAAGGTCGCCGACCTGCTCGACCAGCTGTCGCTGGTGGCGCTGGCCTTTCCGGCCTTCAGCGACGGCCGCTCCTTCTCCAAGGGAGAGCTGCTGCGCGGCCGCTACCATTTCGAAGGTGCCGTTCGCGCTACCGGCCAGGTGCTGGTCGACCAACTGCCGCATATGCTGCGGCTGGGCTTCGACGAGTTCGAGATATCGAACCCCGTGCTGTTGAAGCGCCTGGAGGAGGGCCGCACCGGCGGATTGGGGCTCTACTACCAGCCAGCCGCCGTGCCGGAACCAAAAGGCCCGAAATACTCCTGGCGGCGCGTTCGCAGCGGCTGACGTTGCGGTAATTCCGCGCGTCTTTACAACGCCCCCTGTTCAAGCCTTCTCTTGAGCTTCCGGATGGAAAATCCGGAATGATCGGGGAGGGTCTTCATGCGTTACGACTATGTCATAGCCGGCGCTGGGTCCGCCGGCTGTGCGCTTGCCGCACGGCTTTCGGAAGACCCCTCGAAAACGGTCTGCCTGATCGAAGCTGGCGGCGAGGGCAGGGATATGCTGATCCGCGCTCCGGCTGGCATTATCGGTATGCTTTCCGGCCGGCCCAGGATCAACAATTGGGCCTTCGAAACCGTGCCGCAGCAAGGTCTTGGCGGCCGCAAGGGCTACCAGCCGCGCGGCAAGGCGCTGGGCGGCTCCAGCGCCATCAATGCGATGCTCTATGTCAGGGGCCATCGCAGCGACTATGACGAATGGGCCGATCTGGGCTGTGAGGGCTGGTCATGGGATGAGGTTCTGCCCTATTTCCGGCGCGCCGAAGGCAATGAGCGCGGCACTGATGCCCTGCATGGCGGGGACGGCCCGTTGAAAGTGTCGAACCAGCGCTCGCCGAGGCCAATCGCCAAGGCCTTCATAGAGGCTTGTGCCGAAAACCAGATTCGCGCCTTGGACGATTTCAACGGACCGGAACAAGAGGGCGCCGGCTATTTCCAGGTGACCCAATTTGCCGGTGGCGCCCGTAATGGCGAGCGCTGTTCGACTGCCGCCGCCTATCTCCATCCGGTGATGCAGCGGACCAATCTGACCGTGATCACGCGGGCGCACGCCACAGGCATCGTCCTTGACGGCAAGCGGGCCACCGGTATCCGCTACCGGACACGCAAAGGCGAGGCAGTGGCGCAGGCGTCGTGCGAGGTGATCCTGTGTGGCGGTGCCTTCGGTTCGCCGCAGTTTCTGTTGCTGTCGGGTATCGGCCCGGCGGCCGAACTTGCCGTGCATGGCGTTCCCGTCGTCCACGAATTGCCGGGCGTCGGCAAGAACCTGCAGGACCACCTCGATTTCATCGTCGGCTGGAGATCGAAGGACACCGATATGCTTGGCATGAGCCCGCGCGGCGCGTTGGGTTTCCTACGGCATATCGCGCAGTGGCGGCGGGATGGGACCGGGCTGATCGCCTCGCCGGCGGCCGAGAGCGGCGCTTTCGTCAAATCCGACCCGGCGCTTGAGCGCCCTGACCTGCAGCTGCAATTCGTCATCGGGCTGGTCGAAAACCATGCGCGCACGCTGCACTACGGCTTCGGCTTCTCCTGTCATGTCTGCATATTGCGGCCGCACTCGCGTGGCGAGGTTGGGCTGGCCAGCGCCGATCCACTTGCCGCGCCGCGCATCGATCCGCGCTTTCTCAGCGACCAGCGCGATGCGGAGCTGCTGTTGAAAGGCGTGAGGATCACCCGGCAGGTGCTGGCTTCACCGGCGCTGACGCGCTACCGGCACAAGGAAATGCACATCGCCGGCGAGCCAAGCGATGCCGATCTGATGACCCATATCCGTACCCGCGCCGACACGGTCTATCACCCGGTCGGCTCCTGTCGGATGGGCGTCGACGAGATGGCGGTGGTCGATCCGCAACTCAAGGTGCGCGGGCTTGAAGCCTTGCGTGTCGTGGACGCCTCGGTGATGCCGACACTGATTGGTGGCAACACCAATGCGCCAACCATCATGATCGCCGAAAAGGCCGCCGACATGATCAGGGCTGCCTGGTAGGAGCTCCAGGCGCGGTGCCTATAGACTGGCGGTCGTTTTACTTTTCTTGGTTTGACGCAATTGCCCCAGGGAAAACGCTACGCGCTTTCCCTGGAAACCGTTCACCACTTCTGCTGGAATTGCTTAAGCCGCCGCCCGTGCCTCGCGGAACGACACCAGCTTGCGGCGGTTCTCGTCCCACAACGCCAGTTTAACGCAGCGCAGGCTTTCCAGCAGCGTGACACGGCCGATGTCGCGCAGCTCGGGATAATCCCGCAGCACTTCCTGCAACCGGTAGCACGGCACCTTGGCGGAGAGGTGATGGACGTGATGGACACCGATGTTGCCGGTGAACCAGTTCAGCACCGGCGGGAGGTCGTAATAGGACGATCCGTGCAAGGCGGCGTGCTGGAATTCCCAGTCGACATCCTTCGCCCATTCCGTTTCCTCGAACTGGTGCTGGACATAGAACAGCCAGATGCCGGCCGAACCGGCGAGGATGACGATCGGCAGGTGGACCACCAGGAACGCGCCGGGACCGACGAACCAAATGAGGATGGCTGCTGCGACCGCGATGCCAAGATTGGTGGTCATCGACGACACCCAAGGGGTCAGGCCGCCGCGCATCATGCCGACGGGCAGCCTTTGCTCGAAGATGAACAGCCAGATAGGACCGAGCCCGAACATCACCAGCGGGTGGCGATAGAGACGATAGGCAAGGCGGCCTCGCCACGACATCTGCCGGTATTCTGCAACGGTCAGCGTCCGGATGTCGCCCATGCCGCGTTCGTCAAGATTGCCGGCGCTGGCGTGGTGGGTCGCGTGGGCGCGCCGCCAGCAATCGTAGGGCGTCAGCGTCAGGATGCCGAGCGCGCGGCCGATCCAGTCGTCCGCGTAGCGATTGGCGAAGAAGGAGCCGTGGCCGCAATCGTGCTGGATCATGAAGATGCGCACCAGAAACCCGGCCGCGGGAAGGATGAGGATCAGTCCCCACCAATGGCCATAGGCATAGGCCGCCGAGGACAGGCCCCAGAGCATGGCGAATGGAATGAGAGTGATGGCGAGTTCGACGGTGCTGCGCCGCCTGTCAGGCTTCTTGTAGCGGGCGAGAATCTTCAGCCAGGCGCGCTTGCTGTTGGCGACCGTCTCAGGGGAAATCATGTTCATCAGGAAGCATAGGCGGGGTGCCTCGCCGCCGCAAGGCGACATCACGCAAAATTACTGTGCGTAATTGTCGCGTGGCCCGGCGGTCGAGCCAGCCAACCGCCGGTTCGACCTGCTGATGATTCTGAGCGTCGGTTTTCCGCTGAGGTCGATCGCTATTCGCGATCGAGGATGGGACAGCCGCGCTCGGTGCCAAAAGTCACGCGCACGCGGTCGCCACCCTGTCTGCCGCGGACTGTGATCTCCCGGCGGCCGACGGACTCTATCCTTGCGCGGCGGATGCCCATTCGGTCTGCCTTGTCGAGGGCCCGGTCCTCCGTGCAGCCTCGTTGACGGCGGTCGCGCCGGTCGTCGCGACGGGGGCCTTCGCAATCGTCATAGGCGGGGTCGCAATCTTCCATGAGCTTCAGCCGCGGGCCATGTTTGCCCAATTGCAGCTGCAGATTGTCTGCTTGTGCCGGAAAAGCCGCCAAGGTGATGGCGCCGAGGCCGACAAGCGCCATCAGCGATGAGGTGATCGAAACCTTGCGCACTACGTCCTCCATTTTGAACCACAACACATCTATCCTTAGATGGTTCGGCTCTCCCCGGCTATTGCCGATAGGAGGTTTGCTGCCAAGATTGATTGTTGCGTTACCGCCGGCGCCAGCCGATGTCACCGCGCTCCGCCCCATCGAGGCGGTCGAGCAGTTCTCGGAGCCGGTCGGGAATGTCGGCCTCGGTGCGGAAGGCCGGCAAGGTGCGTAGAAAGCGGGTCACCGCCTCGGCACCCAACTGGCGCCTGACCTCGATGGCCAGCCCTTCTGCCTTTTCGCCCGTGTTGCGGGTCATCGTCTCAAAATCCTGTGTCGGCTTCGAAACTCCTCCAGCAAGGGAATGGTTCCCCCATCCTGCCTGTGGGGCAAGCAAAGCCGGCAGTTAAGGTAAAATTTGAATTAAAATCGAAATGCCTTGCCTGCCATTGTCCGGCCTTGGCCGGTGGCTTCCATAATCGCTTACCCCTTGATTTTTGGCTGCCAAACATCGATATCGGGCACAAAATCCACATCATTCGAGATTGACGGGAAACGGCGATGAGCGACCAGGCAAAAGACGAACGCGCGC
>NZ_RZPL01000032.1:0-16711 GCF_004022805.1 Mesorhizobium sp. M7A.F.Ca.CA.002.04.1.1
GTGCACGACAACGGCCCCGAGAAGGAAAAGCTCTACTGCGTCTACGTCGCCGTCGGCCAGAAGCGCTCGACCGTCGCGCAGTTCGTCAAGGTGCTGGAAGAGCGCGGCGCGCTCGAATACTCGATCATCATCGCCGCCACCGCTTCCGACCCGGCGCCGATGCAGTTCCTGGCGCCGTTCGCCGGCTGCACCATGGGTGAATATTTCCGCGACAACGGCATGCACGCGCTGATCAGCTATGACGATCTGTCGAAGCAGGCCGTCGCCTATCGCCAGATGTCGCTGCTGCTGCGCCGCCCGCCGGGCCGCGAAGCCTATCCGGGCGACGTGTTCTACCTGCACTCGCGCCTGCTCGAGCGCGCCGCCAAGCTCAACGACGATCTGGGCGGCGGGTCGCTGACCGCTCTGCCGATCATCGAGACGCAGGCCAACGACGTGTCGGCCTACATCCCGACCAACGTGATCTCGATCACCGACGGCCAGATCTTCCTCGAAACCAACCTGTTCTTCCAGGGCATCCGTCCTGCGGTGAACGTCGGTCTATCGGTGTCGCGCGTCGGCTCGGCCGCGCAGATCAAGGCGATGAAGCAGGTTGCCGGCTCGATCAAGGGCGAGCTCGCGCAGTACCGCGAAATGGCGGCCTTCGCGCAGTTCGGCTCGGATCTCGACGCTGCCACGCAGCGCCTGCTCAACCGCGGATCGCGCCTGACCGAACTCCTGAAGCAGCCGCAGTTCTCGCCGCTGAAGACGGAAGAGCAGGTCGCGGTGATCTTCGCCGGCGTCAACGGTTATCTCGACAAGCTGCCGGTCAACCAGGTCGGCAAGTTCGAGCATGGCCTGCTCAGCCACATGCGTGCGGCCGGCAAGGACGTTCTCGACGCCATCCGCAAGGAAAAGGCACTGTCGGACGATCTGCGCGCCAAGCTGAAGGCCGAGATCGACGCTTTCGCCAAGACCTTCGCCTGAGCGAAGCGACAAGACGGGATCAGGTTTGAAGCATGCCTTCATTAAAAGACCTTCGTAACCGTATCGCCTCGGTCAAGGCGACGCAGAAGATCACCAAGGCGATGCAGATGGTCGCCGCGGCGAAGCTGCGCCGTGCGCAAGAGGCTGCGGAAGCGGCGCGCCCCTATTCGGAGCGCATGGGTTCCGTGCTGGCCAACATCACCCAGGCGATCGGCGGCGGTGGCGATGCCCCGGCGCTGATGACCGGCACCGGCAAGGATGATGTGCATCTGCTCGTCGTCTGCACCGCCGAGCGCGGCCTGTGCGGCGGCTTCAATTCGCAGATCGCCCGTCTTGCCCGCGACCACATCCGCAAGCTTTTGGCCGACGGCAAGCAGGTCAAGATCATCTGCGTCGGCAAGAAGGGTTTCGACATCCTGCGCCGCGACTACGCGTCGCTGATCATCGATCGCGTCGATCTGCGCGAGGTCAAGACACTCGGTTTCGTCAATGCCGATGCCATAGCCAAGAAGGTCATCCATCTCTTCAACGAGGGCGGCTTCGACATCTGCACGCTGTTCTATTCGCAGTTCAAGTCTGTGATCAGCCAGATCCCGACCGCGCAGCAGATCATTCCGGCGGGCGTTGCTTCGGCTCAGGCGGAAGTGACGGATGGCGGCAACGCTGTCTATGAATACGAACCGGAGCCGGGCGAAATCCTCTCCGATCTCATTCCGCGCAACATCTCGGTGCAGGTTTTCCGGGCACTGCTCGAAAACGCGGCCGGCGAGATGGGCGCCAAGATGAGTGCCATGGACAATGCGACGCGCAACGCCGGCGAGATGATCAACAAGTTGTCGATCACCTATAACCGCCAGCGGCAGGCGCAGATCACCAAGGAACTGATCGAAATCATTTCGGGCGCCGAGGCGCTCTAGGCGCGGTCCACGGGTTTTTTGCCCGCGACCGGACCGCGTGAGAAACAAAGGACGAAAAAGGGTAAAGACGATGGCGAAAGCAGCGACCCCCCAGAAGGCAGCCCCCAAGGCCGCAGCCGCGAAGGCAGCAGCCCCCGCGAAGGCGGCAAAGGCTCCAGCAGCAGCCGCGAAGGCGGCCCCGGCCAAGGCAGCAGCACCGGCGAAGGCCGCAGCTGCCAAGACATCGGCAGTGGCCAGCAAGGCAACCGGCGTTGTCGGCAAGGTCCGCCAGGTCATCGGCGCCGTCGTCGACGTGCAGTTCGGCGATCACCTGCCGGCGATCCTGAACGCGCTCGAGACGACCAATGTCGGCAACCGTCTGGTGCTCGAAGTCGCCCAGCACCTGGGTGAAAACACCGTGCGCTGCATCGCCATGGACTCGACCGAAGGTCTGGTTCGCGGCCAGGAAGTGCGTGACACCGGCGCGCCGATCACCGTGCCGGTCGGCCCGGGCATGCTCGGCCGCATCATCAACGTCATCGGCGAGCCGGTCGACGAAGAAGGCCCGGTCGACGCGATCGAAATGCGCTCCATCCACCAGCCGGCTCCGACCTATGTCGAGCAGTCGACGGAAGCACAGATCCTGATCACCGGCATCAAGGTGCTCGACCTCCTGGCTCCCTACGCCAAGGGCGGCAAGATCGGCCTGTTCGGCGGCGCCGGCGTCGGCAAGACCGTGCTGATCCAGGAACTGATCAACAACATCGCCAAGGCGCATGGCGGCTATTCGGTGTTCGCCGGCGTCGGCGAGCGCACCCGCGAAGGCAACGATCTGTATCACGAGTTCATCGAATCCGGCGTCAACAAGAAGGGCGGCGGCGAAGGCTCCAAGGCCGCGCTCGTCTACGGCCAGATGAACGAGCCGCCGGGCGCGCGCGCCCGCGTCGGCCTGACCGGCCTGACGGTTGCGGAGTATTTCCGCGACCAGGGCCAGGACGTGCTGTTCTTCGTCGACAACATCTTCCGCTTCACGCAGGCGGGTTCGGAAGTGTCGGCTCTGCTTGGCCGTATCCCGTCGGCGGTGGGCTATCAGCCGACGCTCGCCACCGACATGGGCGCGTTGCAGGAACGCATCACCACCACCACCAAGGGCTCGATCACGTCCGTGCAGGCGATCTACGTGCCCGCCGACGACTTGACCGATCCGGCGCCGGCGACCTCGTTCGCCCACCTTGACGCGACCACGACGCTGAACCGCGCCATCGCCGAAAAGGGCATCTATCCGGCGGTCGATCCGCTGGATTCGACCTCGCGCATGCTCGACCCGCTGGTCGTCGGCGACGAGCATTACGGCGTCGCGCGCCAGGTGCAGTCGATCCTCCAGCGCTACAAGTCGCTGCAGGACATCATCGCCATCCTGGGCATGGACGAGCTGTCGGAAGAAGACAAGCAGACCGTGGCCCGCGCCCGCAAGATCGAGCGCTTCCTATCGCAGCCCTTCTTCGTCGCCGAAGTGTTCACCGGCGCGCCGGGCAAGCTGGTCGACCTCGCCGACACCATCAAGGGCTTCAAGGGCCTCTGCAACGGCGACTACGATCACCTTCCGGAAGCTGCCTTCTACATGGTCGGCGGCATCGAGGAAGCGGTCGAGAAAGCACAGCGCCTCGCGGCTGAAGCGGCGTAATCAAGCGAATAGCGAATAGGGAGTAGCGAATAGGGAATATGGGCCGGCGAATTCTTCTTCTGACTACTCGCTGCTCGCTATTCGCTATTCGCTAAATTGATCATGGCTGAAGCTTTCAAGTTCGAACTGGTCTCGCCGGAGCGCCTGCTTGTTTCCGAGCAGGTTGAATCCGTCGTCATTCCGGGCGCCGAAGGCGAGATGACCGTGATGGCGCATCACGCGCCGGTCATGACCACGATCAAGCCGGGTGTCGTCACCGTGAAGACCGCAGCGGGCGGCGAAGAGCGCTATGTGGTGTTCGGCGGCTTCGCCGACATCGTTCCGGCCGGCTGCACGCTGCTGGCGGAATCGGCTGTCGCGGTGAAGGATGTCGACCGCGCCGATCTCGCGCGCCGCATCCAGGAAGCCAAAGAAGACGCCACTGATGCCAAGGACGACGAGGCTCGCAGCAAGGCGGAACAGTTCCTTAGCCAGCTCACCACGCTGGAAGGCGCCATCCTGCCGGCTTGAAATTCGGTTCGATGAAAGAGTAAAAAGCGGGGCCTTGCCTCGCTTTTTTGTTTAAATGCCCAAGGCTGCGAAAGCCAATGTCGGGCCGTCTCGTCGCAGGTGGACGAGATGCACGGCCACGAGCTCGATCAAGGTCTGGCGCTCGGCATGGTCCTTGGCGAAGCCGGCGAGGTCGAACACAGCGGTCACGGTTTCGTTCGCCGGCAGTTGCTCGCCCAAAAGTGCCGTCAACGCCGCGTCGAGCGGGTCGGTGAAATGGCCCTCCGGCAAGGTTTTTCCTCGTGCGGCGCAAGCAGCGATCCAGGCAGCCACCACCAACGTGAGATGGACCAGCTCGGTACCGGCTTCTAGACATTCGATGGCGGAAGCGACGATGCGCTGCGGCAATTTCTGGCTGCCGTCATTGGCGATCTGAGCCGTACGGTGGGCAAGTGCAGTGTTGGAAAAACGCTCAGCGAGCTCCGCGGTGTAAGCGCTCGGGTCGAGCCCGGCATCCTCGGGCAGGGTCGGGATGGCTTCCGCCCACAATGCATCGACGAATTGCCGGATCGCCGGGTCGGCGAAGGCGCGGTCGACGGTGGCATGACCGCTGAGCAGGCCAAGATAGGCGATGGCCGAATGCGAGCCGTTGAGCAGCCTGAGCTTCATGTCCTCGAACGGGCCGACGTCGCGAACCATGGTGACGCCGAACTGTTCCCAGTCCGGGCGGCCCGCTGGGAAATTGTCTTCGACCACCCATTGGCAGAACGGCTCGGTCATGACAGGCCAAGCGTCCTCGGCACCGAGTTCTTCAGCGATCCGCGCCCGATCGGCATCGGTGGTTGCCGGCACGATGCGGTCGACCATGCTTGAAGGAAAGGCGACCTGATGGGCGATGTGATCGGCAATTCCGACATCATTCGATTGGGCGAGCCCGGCATCTCGCAACTGGGCGAATTCAACCAACAGCCGATGCAGCGTGGCGCCGTTGGCCGGCAGATTGTCGCAACAGAGCACGGTAAAGGGCGGCGTGCCGGCGGCGCGTCGCCGGGCAAGCGCCTCGGTCAGGAAACCATGCGCTGTCTTCGGCATCTGCGGATTGGCCAGATCATGGGCGATATCGGGATGAGCAGCGTCCAATCCGCCGCCAGCCGCCCTCAGATAGGCCTTTTCGGTGATCGTAAGCGTGACGATGCGGGTGCGCGGATCGGTCAGCGCGGCCAGTACCGCGCCCGGATCCTCCGGCGCCACCAGCATCGCGGTAATCGAGCCGATGACCTGAAGTTTTTCGGTTCCACTGCTTCTGATCGCCAGCGTGTAGAGCCCATCCTGCGGCGTGAGTGCGTCGCGCGTGTCGGCGCTGCGCAGCGAAACGCCTGTTATGCCCCAATCCGTCTCGCCGGCCGCCAGGCAATCGTCGACATAGGCGGCCTGGTGGGCGCGATGGAAGGCGCCGACGCCAAGATGCACGATGCCCGGGACGATGCGGCTGCGATCATACGAAGGCGTCGCGATCGAAGCCGGCAGTGCGCGCAACGTCTTCGTGGAAAGGCGTTCGGTCGTCGTGGTGCGACTGGTCTGGTCGGATGACATGAGTGGCCTCGGCAGGGATCGGCAAAGCGGCGTAACATTCGATTTCCCGCCACACAATGGGCCGAAAAGTCATCATACAACAACCTAATTTTTGTATGTTGACATTATTTCTTGCCGCCCCTACCGATAGCGGCCCTGGGAGGATTGCCGTGCCACTGACCGATGCGGATCTGCTGTTTCCCGCCGATGCGCATTCGCGCTCGGTTGCCCGCGATCTCTATGCCGGGATCAAGGACCTGCCCCTGGTCAGCCCGCATGGCCACACCGATCCGCGTTGGTATGCGCTGAACGAGCCTTTTCCGGATCCGGCGCAACTGCTCATCGTTCCGGATCACTACATTTTCCGCATGCTGTTCAGCCAAGGCATCCGCCTTGAGGATCTCGGCGTGGCGACGCTGGACGGCGCGCCGGTCGAGACCGACGGCAGGGCGATCTGGCGGCTTTTTGCCGAGCACTATTATCTGTTTCGGGGTACACCGACCCGGCTGTGGTTCGATCATGTGCTTGCCGATCTGTTCGGCATCGACGAGCCGCTGACCGCAGCGACCGCCGACCGCCACTACGACGCCATCGCGACGCTGCTGCAGTGGGAGAATTTCCGCCCGCGCGCCCTGTTCGAGCGCTTCAACATCGAGGTCATCGCGACCACCGAAGGCGCGCTCGACGATCTCAAATGGCACCAGATGATCCGCGACAGCGGCTGGCAGGGCCGTGTGGTCACCGCTTATCGCCCCGACGCCGTCGTCGATCCCGACTTCGAGGGGTTTTCAACCAATCTCGACCGGCTCGGCGAGATCACCGGCTGCGACACCGGCAGCTGGGCAGGCTATCTCGATGCGCATCGCCAGCGGCGCGCCTTCTTCAAAAGCTTCGGCGCGACCTCGTCCGACCATGGCCATCCGACGGCCGAGACCGCCAATCTTTCGGATGCTGCAGCGCAGGAGCTGTTCAATCGCGTTCGCCGTGGCTCCGACGACGAGCGCGAACGGAAACTGTTCCGCGCCCAGATGCTGACCGAGATGGCCAAGATGAGCCTCGACGACGGGCTGGTGCTGCAGATCCATCCCGGCTCCTGGCGCAATCATTCGTCGGCTGTTTTCCAAAAATTCGGCCGCGACAAGGGTTTCGATATCCCGACCCGGACCGACTATGTGACGGCGCTGAAGCCACTGCTCGACTGCGTCGGACTTGAGCGCGACCTCACAATCGTTCTCTTCACGCTCGACGAAACAAGCTATGCGCGCGAACTGGCGCCACTCGCCGGTGTCTACCCGGCGCTGAAGCTCGGGCCGGCCTGGTGGTTCCACGACAGCCCGGAAGGCATGCGGCGCTTCCGCGAGATGACCACCGAGACCGCCGGCTTCTACAACACCGTCGGCTTCAACGACGACACCCGTGCCTTTCCCTCGATCCCGGCGCGCCACGATGTGGCGCGGCGGGTCGACTGCGCGTTCCTGGCGCGTCTCGTCGCCGAGCATCGGCTGCGCGAGGACGAGGCGCATGAGCTGGCGCGGGAGCTTGCCTATACACTTGCGAAAAAGGCCTACCGGCTCTGAGCCGGGCGTTTTGGTTTTCATAGGGAGGAAGTCATGTTGCATCTTTCGAAATTGACGGCAGTTACATTCGTTTTCGGCTCGTTGCTGGTCGGCATCGCCAACGCCGAAACCGTGCTGCGGTCGTCCGATACCCATCCCGACGGCTATCCAACCGTCGAAGCGGTCAAATATATGGGCGAGCTGATCAAGCAGCGCACCAATGGCCGCTATTCGGTCGAGGTCTATCATTCGGCGCAGCTCGGCGAGGAGAAGGACACGATCGAGCAGACGCAGACCGGCGTCATCGATCTCAACCGCGTCTCGATGGGGCCGTTCAACGGCATCGTTCCGCAAACCGCGGTGCCGTCGCTGCCCTACATGTTCCGCTCCGTCGAGCATATGCGCCATGTCATGGACGGGCCGATCGGGGACGAGATCCTGAAAGCCTTTGAGACTCACGACCTTGTCGGTCTCGCCTTCTACGATTCCGGGGCACGCTCCTTCTACAACACCAAGAAGGACATCACCTCGATGGCCGACATGAAGGGCATGAAGTTCCGCGTCATCCAGTCCGACGTGTTCGTCGACATGGTCAATGCGTTGGGCGCCAACGCCACGCCGATGGCCTATGGCGAGGTCTATTCGGCTTTGCAGACAGGCGTCATCGACGGCGCCGAGAACAACTGGCCGAGCTTCGAATCCGCCAAGCATTTCGAGGTCGCCAAGCATTACACGCTCGACCAGCACCAGATCGTGCCCGAGGTTCTGGTGATGTCGAAGGCGAGCTGGGACAAGCTCGCCCCGGAAGACCAGGCGATCGTGCGGCAGGCGGCCAAGGACAGCGTCGTCAAGATGCGTGAATTGTGGGACGCGCAGGAGAAGAAGTCGCGCGACATCGTCGAGAAAGCCGGCGTCAAGGTCAGTGAGATCGACAAGCAGCCGCTGATCGATGCGATGAAGCCGGTCTACGAGAAATATCTCTCGACCCCCGAGTTGAAAGATCTCGCCGCGCGCATCCAGGCGACCAAATAATCCGTTCGCGGCAATGGTGGCGCGAGCTTGCGCGCCACCGTCCAGTGGGAAGCGCGCATATGAAACCATTCTGGCTGGCAATAGAACGGCTGCTGTCACGGCTGGCGAGGCTTGCGCTGTGGGTCAGCGGCATCGGCCTGACGCTGATGACGGTGATCATCTTCTGGCAGGTGTTCTCACGCTATGTGCTCAACAGTTCGCCAAGCTGGACGGAACCCTTCTCGGTGATTTTGATGGGGTGGTTCATCTTTTTGGGCGCGGCCGTCGGTGTCCGCGAACGCACGCATCTGGGCTTCGATGTGCTGCTCTATTTCCTGCCGCCCGCCGCAAAGGCGGTACTGCGCAGCATTTCGGATGTCGTCGTGCTCGCCTTCGGTCTCGGCATGATCGTCTACGGCGCCCAGCTCACCCGGCTGACATGGAACACGGTGATGCCGTCTCTCGCTTTCCCGGGCGGCGTCAGTTTCCTGCCGGTCATCCTGGGCGGCGCGCTTGTCTGCCTGTTTTCGCTCGAGCGGCTTGCCGGGCGGTTTGCCGGACTGCCGGTCGATGCCGATCAGTACGCCACGGGCGAGGAGGGTCTCTAGATGGCATTGACGGTTCTGTTCGGCACCTTCGTCTTTCTTCTGATCATCGGCACACCGATCGCCTTCTGCCTCGGTGTCGCCAGCTTCGCCACGGTTCTGGTGCTGGGGCTGCCGCCGCTGGTGGTGTTCCAGCGCCTCAACTCCGGTGTCAGCGTGTTTTCGCTGATGGCCATCCCGTTCTTCATCTTCGCCGGTGACCTGATGGTGCGCGGCGGCATTGCCGCTCGCCTTGTTGCGCTCGCCGGGGCGTTGGTCGGCCACCTGAGAGGCGGGCTCGGCCAGGTCAACATCGCCGCCTCGACCATGTTCGGCGGCATTTCCGGCTCGGCGGTGGCCGATGCCTCGGCGGTCGGCGGGCTGATGATCCCGCAGATGAAGGCGCGCGGCTACGGCGTCGATTATGCTGTCAACATCACTTCGGTCGGCGCCATCATTGCGCTGCTGATACCGCCTTCGCACAACATGATCATCTATTCGATTTCGGCCGGCGGCCGGATCTCGATCGCTGATCTGTTCACCGCCGGCATCATACCGGGCCTGCTGCTGGCGCTATCTCTGATGGTCACGGCCTATTGGGTCGCCAGCCGCCGCGCCTATCCGACCGAGCCGTTCGCCGGCTTCGGCAGGGCGCTGCAATTGCTCGTTGCCGCAATTCCCGGGCTGATCCTGATCGGCATCATCTTCGGCGGCGTTCGCTCCGGCGTCTTCACCGCCACCGAAAGCTCCTGCATCGCCATCGTCTATGCTTTCCTGGTGACCCTGCTGATCTATCGCTCCATGAGCTGGAACGACTTCGTCACCGCGACCACCGCTGCCGTGCGCACAACCGCAATGGTGCTGATGATCATCGGCTGCGCCGCCGCCTTTGGCTGGCTGCTGGCCTATCTCCGGGTGCCGGCCGCTCTGGTCGCCTTCCTGCAGTCCGTATCCGACAACAAGCTGGTCATCTTGCTGTTGATCAACGTCGTGCTTCTCATCCTCGGCACGTTCATGGACATGTCGCCGCTGATCATCATCACCACGCCGATCTTCCTGCCGGTGGTCATGGCCTACGGCGTCGATCCGGTGCATTTCGGCGTGATCCTCATTCTCAATCTCGGCATCGGCTTGTGCACACCGCCGGTGGGGGCAGTGCTGTTCGTCAGCTGTGCGATCGGCCGGATCCCGATCTGGACGGCGATGCGTTCGATCTGGCCATTCTATGGGGCGGCTTTCGCTGTGTTGATGCTTGTCACCTACGTGCCGGAAATTTCGTTGTGGTTGCCGCACCTGTTCCACTAGAGCAGTTCACGGGAACGGCGAACTGCTCTAACCCTTTGTTTTGACGCAATTCCGGACGGAAACCGTTTCACATTTTTCCTGGAATTGCTTTAGGAGACCATCACGTGTCCGCTGCATCCGCCGATCTCAGGGTCGAGAGAAAACCCAAGCTGTCGGAGACCGTCGTTGCGGCGATCCGCAAGCAGCTGCAGGCGGGCGAAATCCTGCCTGGCCACAAATTGCCGACCGAGGGCCAGCTGACCGAGACCTTCGGCGTCAGCCGCACCGTCATCCGCGAGGCGCTGGCCAAGCTTGCCGCCGACGGCCTGGTCGAGTCGCGTCAAGGCGCCGGCGTCTTCGTCACCGAGCATATCTCGACGATGTTCGGAGCGCTTGCCGCCGACATGGGAGCCAAGGATTCGATCGCGCTCAACGTGCTCGAGGTACGCTTGGCAATCGAGATCGAGTCGGCCGGGATCGCCGCTATTCGCCGCAACGCCGCGCAGGAGGCGGCGATCCAGGAAGCCTTCTTCGAATTCGAGCGGCTGCTGCTTGCCAGCGAGCCGACCGGCCCGGCCGACCTCGCCTTCCACCGCGCCATCGCCAGCGCGACCAACAACCCGTTCTATGTCGAGATGCTCGACGTGCTCGGCCGGCGCGCCATTCCGTGCGACGTGACCTCGCCCTGGTCGACCGAACTGGCGCAATCCGACAACTACCAGCGCGGGCTGCAGCGCGAACATCTGGTGATCCTCAATGCGATCACATCGGGCGATGCCGAAGCGGCGCGCGAGGCAATGCGCGCGCACCTCACAGCCAGCCAGCAGCGCTACCGCGAACGCCTGCATGCGCGGCAGGCTTTCTATGCCAGTTCGGTCAGGGCCGCCGCCGGCGAATGACCCATTTCAAGTCAGGACGAAAATGAGCCAGAGCCATACCGATTACACATCCCGCTTTGCCATAGACCCGGTTGCCGCCGCGGCGATGGGAACCGATGAACTCCGTCACAATTTCCACATTGACGGCCTGTTCCAGTCCGGCCGCATCAGCCTGACCTACACCCACTACGACCGCATGATCGTCGGCGGCGCCGTGCCGATAGGCTCGCCGCTCCAACTGGAGGCGATCAAGCCGACCGGCACCAAAGGTTTCCTCGACCGGCGCGAGTTGATCGCCGTCAACATCGGTGGCGTGGGCGTCATCACGACCGGCGGCCAACCTCATGAATTGCAGGCGCGCGACATGCTCTATCTCGGCATGGGCACACAGGATGTGTCCTTCGCCTCAGCGGATGAGGGGGCGCCGGCGAAGTTCTATCTGCTCAGTGCGCCGGCGCATCTGGCTCATCCCAGCCGGCTGATCCGCCTCAGTGACGCCAAGCGCCTCGATCTCGGCAGCAAGGATGCCTGCAACGAGCGTTCGATCTTCCAGTTCATCCATGCCGATGGCGCAAAGACCTGCCAGCTGGTGGTCGGCATGACCCAGCTGGCGCCGGGCTCTATCTGGAACACCATGCCTTGCCATGTGCATGACCGGCGCATGGAGGCCTATCTCTATTTCGACCTGGCCGAGACGGCGCGCGTCTTCCACTTCATGGGCGAGCCGGACGAAACGCGCCATATCGTCATGGCCAACGAAGAGGCCGTGCTGTCGCCGGGTTGGTCGATCCACTCCGGCGCCGGCACTTCCAATTATGCGTTCATCTGGGCGATGGCCGGCGACAATGTCGACTACACCGATGTCGACCCGGTGGCGTTGGGCGATCTGCGGTGAGCGACCCCTTCAGCCTTGCCGGAAAACGTATCCTGGTCACCGGCGCCAACACCGGCATCGGCCAGGGCATCGCCGTATCGATCGCACGCGCCGGCGGCACGGTGATCGGCGTCGGTCGCTCGTCGATGGACGATACGGCCAGAAAGATCGCAACGATGGGCGGGCAATTCGAGGCGGTGAGCGCCGATCTTGCCGACACGTCAGCCGCCGGCCCCTTGCTCGACCGCGTCTGGGACGAAAGCGGCCCGCTCGACGGGCTGGTCAACAATGCCGGCATCATCCGGCGCGCCGATGCCGTCGATCTCAGCGAGGCCGATTGGGACGACGTCATGGACGTCAATCTGAAGACGGTTTTTTTGCTCTGCCAAAGCTTTGCCAGGCGTGCCTTGGCCGCTGAGCGGAAAGGCAAGATCGTCAACATTGCCTCCGTGCTGAGCTTTCAGGGCGGCATTCGCGTGGCGTCCTACACCGCCTCGAAGCATGGCGTGCTCGGCATCACCCGGCTGCTTGCCTGCGAATGGGCGCAAAAAGGCATCAACGTCAACGCTGTCGCGCCAGGCTATATCGAAACCAACAACACGCAGGCGCTGCGCGCCGATCCCGACCGCAGCGCCGCTATCCTGGCGCGCATCCCGGCCGGCCGCTGGGGCGAGGCGGGCGACATTGGCGATGCCGCCGTCTTCCTGCTGGCGCCGGCGTCGAACTACATGCATGGCGCGGTGGTGCCGGTGGATGGTGGCTGGCTGGCACGCTAGGTTTTGACGCAATTCCGAACGGAAACCGTTTCACACTTTTCCTGGAATTGCTCTGAGGAGACGACGATGACCGCAAAGATCTTCGCGCATGCCGGCGAGGGCGCCTGGACGGCGACACCGGACGGCAACAGGCGCCGCATTCTCCTGCACACTGACGAGTTGATGCTGGTCGAATTCGGCTTCGACAAGGGTGGCGTCGGCGCCCTGCATTCGCACCCGCACGTCCAGGCAAGTTACGTCGCCGAGGGCCGCTTCGAGGTGACCATCGACGGCCGGAGCGAGATCGTTGGGACGGGCGGGAGTTTCATCGTGCCGTCGGGCCTGGTGCACGGGGTCAAGGCGCTCGAAGCGGGGCGGCTGGTCGACAGCTTTGCGCCGCACCGGGCCGATTTCCTCGGCTAGAGCATTTCACCGTTTCACGGAAACGGCGAGCTGCTCTAACTCTTTGTTTTGACGCAATTCTAGACGGAAAACCGCTTCACACTTTTCCTGGAATTGCTCTAACGAGGGGTAAGAGATCGAGCGGGAATGACCCGCACCCCAGAAAGAGGCGCGGGTCTGTTGCCTGGGCGCTTGTGGCGCCGCGGTACTCAAGACATCACCGCAGGATGAGGACCCTGCCGCACCGTGGTGAAGATAGTCTTAATGCACCGGGGCTGCGTAGCTCGGTCGGTCAGGTGATGTGCCGCAGGAGGCTGAAAAGCCGTTCGAACGTCTTGCCGTAGGGCGGGCGCAGCAGGCTTCCCGCGCTCAGCCGCGACTGCATGAAAACCCGTTTCTCCTTGCTGAAGGTGCGAAATCCCCATTCGCCGTGATAGGCGCCCATGCCGCTGGCGCCGACGCCGCCGAAGGGCTGGTTTTCCTGTACCAGATGCAGCATGCAGTCGTTGACGGTGACGCCGCCGGCAATTGTCTCGCGCAGGATGCGTTGACGGTTGCCGCTGTCGCGGCCGAACCAGTAGAGTGCCAGCGGGCGGTCGGCCCCGTTCACATGGGCGATCGCCTCGTCGATCCCGGTGTATTCTACGATGGGCAGCACCGGCCCAAAGATCTCTTCGCGCATCAGCCGCAGGTTTGCGCCGGCATTGCGGACCAGGGTCGGCAGCAACTTCCCGCTATTGGCGTCAAGTTCCTCGCCGGCCGGGTTGATTTCGGTGACATCGGCGCCGGCGTCACGCGCTTCAGTGACCATGTCGCGCAGGCGCTGGTGGTGCCGATCGCTGATGATGGCGGTATAGTCGGGGTTGTCGCGTAGAGTCGGGTAGAGCTTAGCGATCGCCGTTGCGAGCCTGGCAGCGACCGTGCCTGCTTGCCCCTTCGGCACCAGAAGGTAATCCGGCGCGATACAGGTCTGCCCGGCATTCAACAGCTTGCCGTAGGCAATGCTCGATACTGCCGCGTCGAGGTCGCATGACGGATCGAAGATTGCCGGCGACTTGCCGCCGAGTTCGAGCGTGACCGGGGTCAGGTTGGCGGCCGCGGCGATCGCGACCTGGCGTCCGACCGCGGTCGAGCCGGTGAACAGCAAATGATCGAAAGGCATCGATACGAAGGCCTTTCCCATCTCCGCGTCGCCGCTGATGACGCTGAGCTCATCGGGTGCGAAATGCTCGGCAACAAGTTTGGCCAGCAACGCCGAAAAAGCCGGCGTCAATTCGGAAGGTTTTATGAGCACGTGATTGCCGGCCGCGAGTGCCGCGATGACCGGCGCGACGGCGAGCTGGAAAGGATAATTCCAGGGCGACACGATGCCGATGACACCGAGCGGCTGCGGGATGAGGCGATTTCTGCCGGGCAGGAACGGCATGGTGGTGGCAACGCGGCGTTCGCGCATCCAGCCCCTGAGGTGCGACAGCGCGTGGCGGATGCCGGCACGTACGACGAACAGTTCCGCAAGACGCGTCTCATGCGCGGAACGGCCGCCAAAGTCGGTGTCGATGGCGGTGCAGATGTCGGCTTCATGCCGCTCGGTCAGCGCGAGCAGGCGTTTGAGGCGATCCTTGCGAACGTCAAAGTTGGGGAAAGGCTGCGCCTCGAAGGCGGCGCGCTGCAGGTGGAACCGCTCGCCGAGAACATTCTGTCTGGTCTGCAGCATCACGCCCTCCCTGGCTTGCCGGACGGAGCTTACATCGTGGTGCGTGGCGGAATCCAGCGGGGGTGCAGGTGTCCTAGGGGAAGCCGCTTTCGGATGTGCACGGCATCCGGCTGGCAGGCGCCGATGGCCGCATCAACGACAGGTTCCTGCAAAGGGGGCGTTGTGGTTGGATGACGGCTGCGCTACTCCAAAGCGTCACGCCAGAGAGTCGTCTTGACCGGTTTCCACATCCTCTCCAGTCTACGAAATTCCAGCCCGGTGTCCGCCTGATGCTGATGTCGGCGACGAGCATCTTGGCCATGGACCCCAAGCGGCGCGTTCCGCGCCGCGCGGCCCAGCGGAATTGCGGATGAAGGGCGCTCACAGGCTTGAGGCTGCGTTTGGAGCGGCTGCGCGAAGGGTTGTGCGGGAGTTTCTGCGGTTCGTGCCGCTGTCTCTGAGACAGCGCATGCAAAGACGCACATATGCACGCGCGACGCCCGCCAACAGAATTTTCATTTCGGGCTGCGCACGCAGCGGGACGACGCTGACACAGCGGCTGATGAGGTGTTTCGAGGACATTTTCGTCCATCCGCCCGAAGCGCGATACGCAATGCTGGACATGTTGGACCGGCCGGAATCGAACCTCGTCGTCAAGCGCGATGCGCGCGGTTTTGCGCATCTGGCGAAGCTACCGACCTCCATCGGCTTGATCTATTGCGCGCGCCATCCATTCGACACGCTGACAAGTTCGCATCCGCAAACACGCAACCAGCGTCGGTTCCACGTCACGCCGCAACGCTGGCTGACCGAATACGACGCGCTGATCCGGCTGAAGAAGGCACAACCGCACCGGCAGATCCTTTTCGTCCGCTACGAAGACATGATCGGCGCGCCCGATGCGCAGCAGGACAGAATCGCGCAGTCATTCGGACTGACACCGCGCATTCGTTTCAGCGAGGACCCGGACAATCCGATCCGGGTGGCTTCGTTGAGAAAATGGGAACGGAATGAAGAATTCAGGACCTATCTCGGCGGCCTGCCCCCGGCATTTCTCGCCCGCGTCCAGCGTTTCTGCGCCGAGTTCGGCTATGACATGCCAATAAGCACGCCGACCGTGGACGCGCGGTGATGCAGGCACCGGCGGCCCTCGCGACAGAAGAGCTGGATCCCAAGCGGCGCGTGCTGAAGGACGTGTTCGGCTTCGATGATTTTCGCCCCGGGCAGGCCGATGTCATGGACGCGTTGCTGGCCGGGCGTCATGTGCTGGCTGTCATGCCGACTGGTGCCGGCAAATCGCTCTGCTACCAGGTGCCGGCGCTTGTCCTGGGCGGGCTCACCATTGTCGTTTCGCCGCTGGTGGCGCTGATGCAGGATCAGGTCGCCGCCTTGCGGCTTGCCGGCGTGGCCGCCGATACGATCAATTCCTCGATCGACCGCGATGCCAATATTGCCGCATGGCGTCGCGTCGCCTCGGGCCAGACGCGCCTGCTCTATCTCGCGCCGGAGCGGTTGATGACCGAGCGCATGCTCGAGGCGCTGGCCAGGCTCGATATCAGCCTGATCGCCGTCGACGAGGCGCATTGTATCTCGCAATGGGGGCCGGCATTCCGGCGCGAATACGAGGACCTGTCGCGTCTGCGCGGCATCTTTCCCAGCGTGCCGATCATCGCGCTGACGGCAACGGCGGACGAAGGCACGCGCACCGACATCGAATCCCGGCTGTTTGCCGAGCGCGTCGAGACCCTGGTGCTGGGCTTCGACCGGCCGAACATCAAGCTTGCCATCGAGGCCAAGCAGGACAGCAAGCGCCAATTGCTGCGCTTCGTCGAGCGCCATCCCGGCCGCAGCGGCATCGTCTATTGCCTGTCGCGCAAGAAGACGGAGGAGATGGCGGCCTTCCTCGAGAAGAACGGCGTCACCGCGCTCGCTTATCACGCCGGCATGAGCAAGGAGGCGCGTGACGCCAACCAGAACAGCTTCATGACCTTGTCCGGCGTCGTCATGGTGGCGACCATCGCCTTCGGCATGGGCATCGACAAGCCTGACGTCGCCTATGTCTTCCAC
>NZ_RZPL01000330.1:0-6004 GCF_004022805.1 Mesorhizobium sp. M7A.F.Ca.CA.002.04.1.1
ACACCGTCGACAGCGCCAGATGCTCCATCTTGTCGTTTTCGGGCGTCGAGGTGCCGTGGGCATTGACGTAGTCGATCTCGTCTTCACCCAGTCCGGCATCGACGAGGGCGGCGCGGACCGCGGCGATGGCCGGTGAAGCGTCCGGTTTGGAGCGGGTGCGGTGGAAGTCGTCGGCCTTCTCGCCGCAACCGCCCAGGACGCCGAGAATAGTCGCGCCGCGAGCCAATGCCGTCTCAAGCGATTCCAACACCAGCGCCCCGGATCCCTCGGCCAACACGAAGCCGTCGCGATCCCTGGAGAAGGGTTTCGACGCCTTTTCGGGGATGTCGTTGTGCGTGGAGAGCGCCGAAAGCAATGAGAAACGGATCAATGCCTCGGCGGTCGCGGAACCGTCCGCGCCGATCGACAGCGCACGGTCGCATTCGCCGCGTCGGATCGCCTCGACACCGAGCTGAATCGCGGTGGCGCCTGAAGCGCAAGCCGTCGACAGCGTGATCGGCAGACCACGCGTGCCAAGGCGATCGGCAAGGCGGCCGGCGATCGAACCGAACTGGGTGGTCTCGAAAATATCCAGCTCTTTCAAGCTACGCGCGACCCGAAGCAGTCTTTCGGCGGCGGTGTCATCCTTGTCCTTGTCAGAATTGTAGAGCGAGAAGCGCTCGGCCCAGTCGAGTTCGACTGGCGGCGATGCGAGGAAGAGCGGTCCGCCGAAATCGCTGGAATCAAGACCGGCTTCGCTCACCGCTTCTAAGCCCGCAAGCTCGGCTAGCTCATAGGTGAGTGGGCTGGCGCCTTTCGAGCTCGACGGCAGGAAATCGACCATGCCGGAGATGCGGGTGTTCAATTGATCGATGGGAAAGCGGGTGATCGGGTGAATGCCCGACTTGCCGGAGGTCAGTGCCGCCCAATTGTCTGATTTGCCGACGCCAAGCGAGGTCACCACGCCGATGCCGGTGACGGCGACGATCGGCCTGCCCATGTGATCTCTGAGATTGGCCATCCGGGAGCCCTCTTATCGTTGCAGCATGGGTCGTGGAGCCGCGTTACGCGGCATTGACCAGCGCCATGCCCTCGAATTGGTGATAGCCGATCGCCGTTGCAAGGACGGATTGGGGAACGCCTTCGAACGGCGTCTCGGCTGCGGCATCAAAAACAGGATAGGCGGCCTTGCGGTCGACAGCGAGTGCCGCCAGTGCCACAGCGAAAGGAAACTGTGCTTCCTTCATGTGCCCGGTCAGCGTCGAGAAGCCACGCGCGGCGATCGCCGGATTGGCATCGAGCGCTGCCTTCTCGGCTGTTGTCGCCGCATGCGCCCCCGATGCGCCCGACAGGGTCAGCAATTTGCCGTTCGGCAATGCAGCCTGCTTGAGCAGTGCGGCGATCTCGGCGTCGAGTTCTCCCCGTGGCCGCCGGGCGCGGCCGGAGACGACCGGTCCAAGTTCTGCATAGATCTTGCGGCCGCGGCTCATCGCGTGTTCGCGCTGCTCCAGCACCAGGAAGGCGCCGCCGGAGCCGGTCACGACGCCACCGCCCTCAGTGCCCTGTCTTTGCCAAACCGGCTTCCATGGGCCGCGATGCAGATAGCCGGCGAGTTCATAGCCGAGCAGCATATCGGGATGTTCGGTCTGGAAGGCACCGCCGACCAGGATATGCGTCGACTGACCCGAGCGGATGCGTGCGGCGGCCGTTTCAACCGCGGCGACACCGGCACCTTCCTCGCCCATGAAGGTTCTGGACGAACCGGTGACCTTGTGGACGATGGAGATGTTGCCGGCGAGCAGGTTGGACAATTGGGCCAGAAACAGTGTCGGGCGCAATTCGGTGGTCAATTTCTCGTTGAGCAGTACATCGCGGTCATTGCGGCTTTCCGAAGCGGCGAGAATGGCGGCATCGACCGCCTCGTCGCGCTCGCCACCGCCCGCCGCCACAACCATGTCCATGGTCGCGCAGAGTTCGTCATTGCCCTTGATGCCGGCGTCGTCCAGTGCAAGGCCGGCAGCATAGGTGCCGAGCCTCTGCCAGGTTTCCATCTGGCGCTGATCGCCACGCTTGGCGATCTGCAGGTTCCAGTCGATCTCAGGCAGCGGATGGACAGTATAGGGTGCAAAGCGCGTCGCTTCGAGCACCGGCTGCGGGCCCGGTTGCGCGAGCTTCTGCCAGTGGGCGTCAGGACCTTCCCCCAGCGAGGAGACAAGGCCGATACCTGATATGACGACGTCGCGGGGGCTGCTCATGTGCGGCTTTGTGGGTCAGGCGGCAGAGCGCGTCAAGATCGTGCGCTCAACTGACGTCAGGCGGTCTTGGCGGCGACCAGCGCGTCGATCTTGGCGCACAGGTTCTTCATGACGAAGTAATCGTCGGTCGAAGCCTTGCCGTCATTGACCTCCTGGGTCCACTTTTCCAGCGGCACCTTGATGCCGAATTCCTTGTCGATGGCAAAGACGATGTCGAGAAAATCGAGGCTGTCTATGCCGAGATCGTCAATCGTGTGGCTCTCGGGCGTGATGGTGTCGATATCGATCTCGCTGGTGTCGGCAATGATCTTGGCGACTTTGTCGAACGTGGTGGACAAGGGCTTTTCCTTCGGTTGCGGGCGGAATCTGTCCGCATCTTGTTTGGGCGCTGTCTAATCGGTTTTTTCCGGCAGGAAAAGGCCTGATACGCCGGGCGCAGATGGGTAGGTTTCCTTCGAAACGCAAGAAGGGCCGCCGGTTTACCCGGCGGCCCTTCTGTTGACGCAACGTCAGCCTTATTTCGATGCGTGTCGTTTTTCCAAAAGCGGAACACTTTTGGCGACATGCATCAGCTGTCGCGAAGCTTGACCAGATCGTTCAGCAGCCCGCCCGTTCCGTTGTGGACGGTCAGCCGCTCGACCTTGCCGGCGATGGTTTCCAGCGCCTCGAGCTCCTTCAGCCGCAGCATCACCGGGTTTTCCGCCATCACCCTGGCCGTGTTGAGGAGGGAACGGGTCGCGTTCGTCTCCTCGCGGCGACGGATGATGTTGGCCTCGGCCTGCTTTTCGGCCGACACCACCTGGTTGAGGATCTCGCGCATCTCGCCCGGCAGGATGACATCCTTGAGCGCGATATCGCTGACCTCCACGCCGATCTCGGCCATGTCGGCGCGGACCTTGGCTGCCGCTTCCTCATCGATCGTCACCTTCTTTTCGAGGATCTGATCGAGTGTCAGCGCGCCAAGCGTCTTGCGGAAGGCATATTGCAGGGCGCGGTAGAGGGCTTCGGAGAAGTCCTTCACCATGCTGACCGCCTTGACCGGATCGACGACCCGGTATTCGGCTGCGATGTTGACGCGGATCGTCACGCGATCCTTGGTCAGCACTTCCTGCCCGGCAACGTCGAGCGACTGGCGCTTGAGGTCGACGACCTTGATCTGCACCATGCGTCCGACGTTCCAGAAGCCATGCACGCCCGCCGTCAGCGTCCTGACCAGGACACCGTCGATGAACAGCAGTCCGGCCTGACCATCGACGACCGGATGGACGGACATCAATTCCGCCTTCCGGGCCTGGCCGAGCCGGCGCATGATCGCCGCATCGATGGCGAGATCGACTGACGTGTCGATCAGCGTCACCTTCCACGGGCCGGCATCCGTCCACAGCACGAGCTTGCGGTCCGGTGCCAGCACGGCGTGCAGATTGCCGTCACGCTCGATGACGGCGACATCCGTGCGCCCGGTGCGAACGACGGTGAAATGACGCGCGGCCACATCCGGAAGCTTGTCGAACAACGCCTTCTCGTATGCCGAAACGAATTCCGGGTTCTTCAGATCGTGCCGAGACACTTCGAGGCTGCCGCGCCGGTTGGCGAGCCAGTGCTCGCCCGGCAGCAGGACAGCCTTGATCTCCCCCTTGTGGAGGGCGAGGGCACGTTCGTTTTCCTTTACGAGGACGCGCTCGCGTCCAAGAACCTTGTCGAGAATGGTCATTGTCTTACTCCTGTCGGGCATGGCCCCATGCGAGGCGTCACGTCATGCGTCGATCTTCCCTTCGTTTCTCGTTTCACGTCGTCTCTTGCGTCGTAGCCCGGGCACGAATGATCCGGGGACTGGTGGCATCGAGCCGTGGCGGGCCTTCGGGAGCGGATCGCGGGGCAGCGAAGCGGGCGCAGGAGGCCTTAGCCTCCCTTGCCGGCGACACCGCGCCTTGATCGTCACCGCGGGCCTGGCCGCGAGCCGATGGCGAAAGACGCTTGAGATGATCCGCGCCCGAAGGCTTGGGTCACCCGTCCAGTCTTTCGCATTCCAGTCCCCGGACCGTTTTTCGGATGGCTTTTCAAGGCCAATGGAGAAGGAATCGAACCTTCGACAGTCAGATTAACAATCTGATGCTCTAACCAAACTGAGCTATCCGTGGTGCAGATGAAGGGACTCGAACCCACAACCTCCGGATTATGTCCGGCGCTCTCCCAGTTGAGCTACATCCGCGATCCCAATCCCCAAAGCGGCGCCGTATACAGGGCGGCAATGCCGCCTGCACGGGCGGAGACGAAAGCTCCAACCGTTGTGCTCGCTTCGGTTCTCGTGACCGGGAGCGCGCCTATAGCCCCTGCGACGGGTTGTCGCAAGCGGCATTGTCACGGCGAATTTGCGGCTTCTTTCAACGGTGGCATTTCAGCAACACCGCTTTCGGCGTCAGCGATCGCGCAGCACGCTCAGAAGGTGACGCGGCCGAGCACGCGCAGGCCATCGCCTTGCGGCTCGACGACGACGGCCTCACCTTCGCGCGGTGAGATGCCGGTCAGTGCCACGATGTCTTCCAGATGGGTGACCATGACCAGATTGTCGGAGCCGGAATAGACGCGGATTTCCTTCAGGATCGCAGCGATCTGCGCGGCCTTCTGCGTCTCGTCGCCTTTCAGGAGATCGAGCGGTGCAAAGAGTTCCGGGTCGGTCTCGAAGGCGATGCGGGCGGTGTCGAGGCAGCGGCAATAGCGGCTGGACAGCACGCGCTCGATCGGTGCCGCCCGAGCGGCAAACAGAGCGCCGATCTTGCTCGCCTGCTGCTTGCCGCGCGCCGACAGGTTCATCTGGGTGGCGCAGCTGTCGATGTCGAAATTGGCCGGATCGGTGGTGCCGGTGACCATGGCATGGCGCAGCAGCACGACGTGTCCGCCGTCGCGCAGCAGCGCCCAGCCTGCATCCGTGGCGTGCGCCACGCTGGGAACAACAAGCAGGAACAACGCCAAGGCAAATCGAATCATCCGCTATCCTTCTGCGGTTCCCGGCAAGGGGTTCCGGTGGCAGGACATATAGGGACGGTAAAGCCGGCCGAAAGACAAGGCGCGGTCGGCGGGAAGCGTAGACCTACTTCTTCGCCATCTGCTTCTTCACCAGATCGACCTTCTGGTCGGTGAGAGGGATGGCTGGTGTAGCCGGCTTCGCTAAAGCGCTGCTTGGCGTTCTCGAAGAATCCGATCGCCTTTTGATATTCGGCCTTGCCGCCGCCATAGCTGGCCCGATTCCAGCTGACATCCCCGAGATTGTTCTGCGCGAAGGCCATTGCATCGGAAGGCTTCCCTGGTGAATACCTTCAGCGTCGCCGTGAATGCGGCCTCGATCGGTGACGCTGCGCGCGTCGCTTTTCGTCTCGGCAACTGCAAGCGCGGTCGCGGCAAGACAAAGCAGTGCGGCGACGAAAGCCGTCAGCCATGCCCGCTGCAAAAGACTGAGGTTCGAGAGTCGGACAAAGGCCATTTGTCGTTCGTGTCCGCCCTGATGATCCAAGCCCTCTATAACGCTGCCAGCCGACGATGATCAAATTCAGGCGCGATTGCGTCGCGGTCCTGGCTCGCCTATCACGGGGAACCCGCCCCTCACGGTAAAAATGTCTCCGCTCACCGAAACCGTTCTTTTCGTCTTCAGCCTTGTCGCGCTCGGCTACCTCGCCGGGCTCACCGGCTATCTGAAGCCGGCGAGCGGCGAGGGGATTTCGGAATTTGCCATCAACGTGTCGATGCCGCTGCTGCTGTTCCAGACGATGATGAAG
>NZ_RZPL01000331.1:0-6001 GCF_004022805.1 Mesorhizobium sp. M7A.F.Ca.CA.002.04.1.1
CTCGTCAACAATGCAGGCATCCAGCATGTCGCGCCGGTGGAAGAGTTCCCGATCGAGAAATGGGACGCCATCATTGCCATCAACCTGTCGTCGGCGTTCCACACCATCGCGGCCGCCATCCCGCTGATGAAAAAGGCCGGCGGCGGCCGGATCGTCAACATCGCCTCGGCGCATGGCCTGGTCGCGTCGCCGTTCAAATCGGCCTATGTCTCGGCCAAGCACGGCATCATGGGATTGACCAAAACCGTTGCGCTCGAACTGGCGCGCGAAAAAATCACCTGCAACGCCATCTGCCCCGGCTATGTGCTGACGCCGCTGGTCGAGGCGCAGATCCCCGCCCAGATGAAAGCCCATCAGATGGACCGCGAGACCGTCATCCGTGAGGTCATGCTGGACAAGCAGCCGACCAAGGAATTCGTCACGGTGGAGCAGATCGCGGCAGCGGCGGTGTTCCTGTGCTCGGACGCGGCGGCGCAGGTCAACGGCACGCAACTGTCGGTCGACGGCGGCTGGACCGCCGCGTGAGGCGCAAAACTCTCTCATCCACCCAAAGGGATAGATCAAGGACGACGCCATGACCAAGAACGGCAAGGCGGAGGAGACGAAGAAGATCAACGTAGCGCTTCAGGGCGGCGGCTCGCACGGGGCCTTTTCCTGGGGTGTGCTCGACCGGCTGCTGGAGGACGGACGGCTGGAGATATCAGCAGTGTCCGGCACCAGCGCCGGCGCCATGAACGCGGTGGCGCTGGCCGACGGATATGTGCGCGGCGGAGTCGAAGGCGCGCGGCAAAAACTTGACGATTTCTGGCGCGCGGTGGCGGCCAAGGGGCGGTTCAGCCCGGTGCAGCGCATGCCGTGGGACGTCGCCTGGGGCAACTGGTCGATCGAGAACACGCCCGGCTATCTCTTCTTCGATACCATGTCGCGGGTGTTCTCGCCCTATGTCGCCAACCCACTCGGCCTCAATCCGCTGCGCGACGTGGTGCAGCAGGAGATCGATTTCGAGAACGTCCGCGCCTGCAAGTCGATGGAACTGTTCATCTCGGCGACCAATGTCGAGACCGGACAGTTGCGCGTCTTTTCCGACGGGGAGATCGACCTCGATACGGTGATGGCCTCGGCCTGCCTGCCGCAATTGTTCCGCGCCGTCGAGATCAAGGGCGTGCCCTATTGGGATGGCGGCTATGGCGGCAATCCGGCGCTTTATCCGTTCTTCAAGACGGCTGCGACCGAGGACGTGCTTCTGGTGCAGATCAATCCGGTGGTGCGCGAGGGAACACCAAGAAGCGCCAACGAGATCCAGAACCGCATCGACGAGATCACCTTCAACGCCGGGCTGCTGCGCGAATTCCGCTCGATTGCCTTCGTCAAGGAGCTGATCGCCGCCGGCCGTCTGCCACATGGCGAGTACCGCGACATCCGCATGCACCGCATCGATGCCGACGAGGCGTTCAAGGACCTGTCGGCGTCCTCGAAGGTCAACGCCGAATGGGCGTTTCTGACCTACCTCAGAGATCTCGGCCGCACCGCCGCCAGCGACTGGCTGGAAGAGAATTACGACGCCGTCGGCAAGCGACCGACGCTCGATCTCTCCGGCGAACTGGATGACGGCTTCAAGCCGGTACGCGGTCCGGCACCCGGCCGGCGGGTCAAGGAATTTCTTGCGGCCCGCAAGAACCCGGAGGCAGAGCGCCGGCGCGCCTGAGCGACCAATCGATGTGCATCGATTGGTCCGCAATCATGCTTTCAAGGTCAGGTCGATCACCCTGATCAGGGCAGCGGCTGCCTGCCGCTGCCCTTCCGGATCTCTGATCCGCGCCTTCATGCCTTCCAGCCCGTCGAGCAGCATGTCGGCAAGCAGTTGCGCCGACAGGCCCCTGGCCGCCAGATCGACGCCGTTCCTGGCTGCCTCGCCCTCTATCGCGGCGCCGATGTGTTGGCCAAGCCCGCCGCGCCAGCAGCCCACCAGATCGCCAAGGCTCGATTTCATGTCCAGCAATTCGGCGCCGTGCGGCGAGGCAACGACCGCGCTCATCATCGAGATAAAGGCCTCATCGATGGCTCGCATCATGCGCTCGGTGAAAGGGCCGTCGCCGGATAGGGCAAACCTTGCCGCCTCGACCGAGCGCGACAGGATCATCATGGCGATGGCGCGGAAAATGTCGGTCTTGTTCTTGAACAGGAGATAGAGCGCCGGGCGCGACATGTCGGCGGCACGGGCAATGTCGTCCATGGTGGTGCGCGAGAAGCCATAGGCCAAAAACACCTTCATCGCGCCATCCAGAATACGGACGCGTTTGGGATCGGCGGTGGCGGTGTCTTCGATCTGGTTCATAGAGCAATTCTATCCTGCAAAATCCTAATTGACAAAATGACGAAATTTGTCAATCTGTATCGGAGCGAAACGGCCGGGAGGCCGCTTCGCCCTTGGCAGTGGACGACAACAAAGGGTATCCCCATGCGCCTCACCGTCGACGGTCAGTCATTCGATATCGACGCCGATCCGGACATGCCGCTGCTGTGGGCACTGCGCGATCTCATTGGCAAGACCGGGCCAAAGTTTGGCTGCGGCATCGCCGCCTGCGGCGCCTGCACTGTACATGTCGACGGTCAGCCGGTGCGTTCCTGTTCGTTTCCCGTCGGCGAGGTCGGCGGCGCCGTCACCACCATTGAAGGCATCGGCACGGCAGGCGGACTGCATCCGGTGCAGCAGGCATGGCTGGAGGAACAGGTCGCGCAATGCGGCTACTGCCAGGCCGGCCAGATCATGAGCGCGGTGGCGCTGCTCGATGAAGTCGCCGACCCGAGCGATGCCGACATCGACAACGCCATGGGCGGCAATCTCTGCCGCTGCGGCACCTATCCCAAAATCCGCTCGGCCATCAAAAAGGCCGCGGCGCTCAAGACGGCGGGGCTCTGACCATGGCCAGTGTCGGAAAGATCGCCCGCCGCACGTTTCTGATTGGCGCTGCCGCTGTCGCTGGCGGCGTTGCCGTCGGCTATTACTACTATCGCAAGCCGTTCCCGAACCCGCTCGAGGCCGAGCTTGGCAAGGGCGAGGCGACGTTCAACCCTTATGTGAAAATCGGCGCCGACAACACCATCACCATCGTCGCGCCGCGCGCCGAGATGGGGCAAGGCATCTCGACGACGCTTGCGGCCATGGTCGCAGAGGAACTCGACGTCGGGCTCGACCGGGTCATGGTCGAGCATGGACCGGCATCCCATGCCTATTACAACGCCGCGATCCTCGAGGAGGGCGGTCCGTTCGCCTTCTTCGATGAAAGCCTGACCGCGCAGGCGGTGCGTTCCGGTCTCGGTGTGGTCGGCAAATTCCTTGCCCTGCAGGGCACCGGCGGGTCGGCTTCGCCCCGCGACGGGTTTTACAAGATGCGGCAAGCGGGTGCCGCTGCCCGGCAGATGCTGGTCGCAGCGGCAGCGCAAAAACTGGGTGTCGCGGCGGCCGATCTGGAAACGGCCGACGGTTCGATCCTGCACAAGGCGTCGGGCAAATCGCTGACCTACGGCGCGGTCGCCGCGGCTGCCGCCGCGATGGCGCGGCCGGCCGAAGTCAGGCTCAAGGACCGGGCCGACTGGAAGCTGCTGGGAAAGCCGCAGAAGCGCATCGACATGCTGGCAAAGCTCACCGGGGCGCCGATCTTCGGCATCGATGTCCGGCTGCCGGAGATGGTCTACGGCACGGTCAAGATGAGCCCGCGCTTCTGGTCGAAGCCGGTCAAGGCGGACCTCTCCAAAGCCGAGAAAATGCCTGGGGTGATCAAGATCGTGCTGCTCGAGACGAATTACGGCCATGGCTTCGGTATCATCGCGAATAATACATGGGCAGCATTCAAGGCGGCCGAGGCGATCGACGCCCAGTGGTCCGATCCTGAATATCCGCTCAGCAGCGCCGCCATTTCAGATGTGCTGAAGCAGGCGCTTGCCACCAAGGGGTCGGTGATGCGCGACAATGGCGATGTCGAAACCGCCTTTGCCGACGCGCCGCGCGAAAGCATCATCGAGGCAGACTATGCCGTGCCCTATCTGGCGCATGCGACGATGGAGCCGATGAACGCCACGGCACAGTTCAGGGACGGTGCGCTCGACATCTGGTGCGGCAACCAGGCGCCGACCCTGGTGCGGCAGCTTTGCGCCAACGCGGTCGGCATCGAGCAGGACAAGATCAATGTGCACACCACCTTCATGGGCGGCGGTTTCGGCCGGCGCGTCGAGATGGACTACGCGCTGTGTGCCGCGCTGATGGCGAAGGAGACGGGCGGACGCCCGATCAAGGTGACGTGGACGCGTGAAGAAGACATGCGGCACGACGCCTATCGGCCGGCTGCTATCGGCAAGTTCCAGGCGCGGCTCGGTGACGATGGCATGCCGATCGCGGTCGACATGAAGATGGCCTCGCCATCGGTGATTGCCGGTACGCTGCGCCGGCTGTTCCCCTCGGTATCGCCGCTCGGTCCCGACAAGACCATTGTCGATGGCGCCTATGACCAGCCCTACACGATCCCGAATTATCGGGTCAGGGGTATCGCGGCGCCGGTCTCCATCCCTGTCGGCTCCTGGCGTTCGGTCGGCAGTTCGGTCAACGGCTTCTTCCATGAGGGCTTCATGGACGAGATCGCGGTCGCCGGAAAAATCGATCCGGTCGAGATGCGCAAGAGACTGATGGCCGCCTATCCCTCGGCGGTGAAGGTGGTCGAGAAAGTCGCCGCGATGGCGAAATGGGGCGAGGCGCTGCCCGCCGGCAAGGCCAAGGGCATGGCCTTCACGCTGTCCTTCGGCAGTTGGGTCGGCGAGATCGTTCAGGTGGCGGACACGCCGGCCGGCATCCGCATCGAGAAGGTGTGGATCGCCGCCGATGTCGGCACCGCGCTCGATCCCGGCATCATCGAGGCGCAGTTGATTTCCGCCGCCATCTACGGCCTTTCGGCGGCGATGGGTCAGGAAATCACCTTCGCCGACGGCATGGTCGAACAGTCGAACTTCCACGATTTCGATGCCATGCGGATCTTCCAGTGCCCGGTCTTCGAAGTCGCCATCCTGGAAAATTTCCACAAGATGGGCGGCGTCGGCGAGATCGGCACACCGCCGGCGGCTCCAGCACTCGCCAACGCCATCTTCGCGCTCACCGGAAAGCGCATCCGCACGCTGCCGCTGTCGAAAACGGTGGCCTTCGCATGAAGAAGCTCCTCATCATGCTGACGCCTGCTGCCATGCTCGTGCTCGCAGCGCCGTTTGCGATTGCGCAAGAGAGCCAGACGCCGGCGCCGGCGACCGTCGACGCGGCGAAAGGCCTGCCCGAATGGGACAAGGTCTATGCGGTGTTCTCGCATCCGCGCTGCGCCGACTGTCATGTCGCGGACGACCGGCCGCGATGGTCGGGTGCGCACTATCGCGGTACGCGCGTTCACGCCTTCAATGTCCAGCGCGGTGCTGACGGGTCGGGCTTCGGCAATCCGGGCCTGCGCTGCACGACTTGCCATTTCTCCAGCAATTCCAAGGCATTGCACGGGCCGCCCGGGGCCGAGAACTGGCATTTGGCGCCGGCCGAGATGGCCTGGTTCGGCAAATCCTCGGCCGAAATCTGCGCCCAGATCAGGGATCCCCTGCGCAATGGCAACCGCAGCTTGAAGGACATCGCGCTGCATGTTCGCGACGACAGATTGGTCGCCTGGGGCTGGGCGCCGGGGCCGGATCGTGAACCGGCTCCGGGCTCTGCCGAAGCGACCTATCAAGCGATCGAAGACTGGGCCGCGGCGGGCGCATCTTGTCCGCCGGGGCAATGATCTTGCAACTTTCAGACTATATTGCGGTGCAACTTTGATGTAGAAGCGCGCTTCGCCGATCACGGCAAATTGAACACGGCTTGGCGCGCACCCATATCGGCGACGCGCCCGCGTTATGAGGACGCTGGCCGAACCCGCAGTGGAAAACAACGACGATGCCGAGAATCAGGTTTCACAAGCTTGCAGCCATTGTTGTGCTC
>NZ_RZPL01000332.1:0-5951 GCF_004022805.1 Mesorhizobium sp. M7A.F.Ca.CA.002.04.1.1
CGGCCGATGACGTTCGTAGAGCGCTGGATCGCCGCCGACCAGCGCGGTGATCTTGCCAGCCGCCGCCAGATGCACGCCACCGGTGACCGGGCATTCCAGCGTCTCGACGCCCCTGGCCGAGGCGAGGGCCGCAAGGCGAAGAATCTCGTCGCGGCCGTTGGTGGACATCTCGATCCAGGTGCCGCCTTGGGGTAGGCCCTCCAGCAATCCGCCGGGTCCGGCCAGCACCGCTTCGCTGACCTTGGGCGAAGGCAGGCGCGTGATGGCATTGCCGGCCCAGGCGGCGGCCTCGGCCGGGCTGCTCGCGGCAGTGGCGCCGAGCGCCACCAGGCGCTCGACGGCGGCCGGATCGCGGTCGAGGACGGTGACGGCAAAGCCGTTGCGGATCAGGCTGGCGGCAAGGTTTCCGCCGAGATGGCCAAGCCCGATGAAGGCGTAGCTCTTGCTCACGGCATCAGCGGGGTCTGCATCATCTGCAGATGCAGGTCCTTGCCCGTATAGGGGTGCGCGTCGCAGACCGCTTCGTTCAACTCGACGCCGAGGCCGGGCTCCTTCGAGGGGACGACGTTGCCGTCCTGCCACTCGATCTTCTTCTTCAAGAGCGTGGCATGGAAACCGTCCCACTGCTTCAGCGATTCCAGGATGAGGAAGTTGGGCAGTGTCACCGCCAGCTGGATGTTGGCCGCACCGACGATCGGCCCGCAATAGCAGTGAGGGGCGACCTGGATGTGGTAGGCCTCGGCCATCGCCGCGATCTTCTTGGTTTCGAGAATGCCGCCGGAGCGGCCGAGGTCCGGCTGCAGGATGGTCGCGGCGCGGTTCTCGATGACGCGGGCGAACTCGAACTTGGTGGTCAGCCGTTCGCCGGTGGCGATCGGGATCGAGGTCGCGCGGGCCACTTGCGCCATGACTTCGGGCATGTCAGGCGGCACCGGCTCCTCGAACCACAAGGGATCATAGGGCTCGATGGCGCGCGCCATGCGCAGCGCGCCGGACGCTGTGAACTGGCCGTGCGTGCCAAACAGGATGTCGGCGCGGGTGCCGACCGCCTCGCGGATCGCCTTGATCATGCGGGTGGACAGGTCGATATCGACAAGACGCGGCTGGTGGCCGTCGAAGGCGGTGTAGGGGCCGGCCGGGTCCAGTTTGACGGCGTTGAACCCCTGTTCGACATATTCGAGCGCGCAGGCGGCGGCGAGATCGGGGTCGTTGTAGACGTTCTTGCCGTGCGCATCCTCGGAGTGGACGCTGCCGGTGTGCGGATAAAGATAGGTGTAGGAACGCAGCGTTTCGTGCACCTGGCCGCCGAGCAGTTTGTAGACCGGCTTGTCGGCCTCCTTGCCGATGATGTCCCAGCAGGCCATTTCCAGCGCCGAGAAGCAGCCCATGCCTGACACGTCGGGCCGCTGGGTGAAGCCGGACGAATAGGCGCGGCGGAAGAAGTTCTCGATGTCGTGCGGATCGCGGCCGACGAGATAGCGCTCGGCCATGTCCTCGACCATCCGGGCGGTAACATGGGCGGAGAAGGTGGCGTTGTAGGCCTCGCCATAGCCGACCACGCCGCCATCGGTGGTCAACTTGACGAAGATGAAATACTTGCCGCCGATGCCGGGCGGCGGATTGTCGACAACCCAGGTCTTGACGTCCGTGATCTTCATTTTTGGTCCTCCAGAACCAGTTCGGCGCCCTTCCAACCGGTCATGATCGAGGCGGCGTTGGTGTTGCCGGTGATGTTGTCGGGGAAGATGGAGGCGTCGATGACGCGCAGGCCGTCGATGCCGTGCACCTTGAGACGCGGGTCGACGACGGCGCGCGCCGGATCGGGCCCCATGCGGCAGGTCGAGACCGGATGATAGACAGTGCCCGAGCGCTTCCTGAAATCCTGAATCAGGTCTGCATCGGAAGTGATTGACGGGCCTGGCAAAACCTCTTCCTCGATGATCTCGGCCATGGCAGGCATCGAGGCGATCTTGCGGACGAATTTCACCGCCGCCAGCATCTCCTCGACATCGGCATTGGTGGAGTAGGCATTGGCCGTTATCCTGGGGTACTCGCGCGGATTGGCCGAGCGGATCATGATCTCGCCACGGCTCGACGGGCGGCAGTTGGACAGGCCGATGGAAAAGCCCGGCCATGGGTCGGGCGTCAGGATGGGACGCTCGCCGCTCTTGGGAATGACGGTCGAGAATGCCTGGAAATAGAGCTGCATGTTGGGCCGCGTCGCCGCCGGGTCGGTGCGGAAGAAGCCACCGGCATTGTTCATCGACAGCGACAGCGGGCCCGAACGGGTCAGGATATATTGCATGCCGACCAGCAGCTTGCCCCACCAGGGACGCAGCGTCTGGTTGAGCGTCGGCAGCTTGCCCTTGAAGGTGTAGTTGATGCCGACATGATCCTGCAGATGCGCGCCGACATTCTCGTTGGCGTGGACCATCCGGATGCCCAGGCCTTTCAGCAGCGCGGAAGGCCCGACGCCGGACAGCTGCAGCAATTGCGGCGAGTTGACCGAGCCGCCCGACAGGATGACTTCGCGACCGGCACGCGCCGACTTCGTCTCGCCGTTCTGCTGGTATTCGACACCGACGGCGCGCTTGCCCTCGAACAGCACCCTGGTCGCCAGCGCCTTCATCTCGACGCGGACGTTGGCGCGCTTCATCGCCGGGCGCAGGAAAGCGCGCGCCGCCGACATGCGGCGGCCGTTGCGGGTCGAGATCTGGTAGACGCCGACGCCTTCCTGGGCAGCGCCGTTGAAATCCGGGTTGAAGGGCAAGCCGGCCTGCTGGCCGGCGACGAGATAGCGTTTGGTCAGCGGGTGGACGGCGCCCGAACAGTCTGTGACATGCAGCGGGCCGCCGACGCCGCGCCATTGGTCCGCGCCGGCCTGGTTGTCCTCGAGCGCCTTGAAGGCGGGCAGCAGATCGTCATAGCCCCAGCCGGGATTGCCGGCGGCGGCCCAGGCATCGAAATCTTCGCGCGCGCCCCTGATCCAGACCATGGCGTTGATCGAGCTCGAACCGCCGAGCAGCTTGCCGCGCGGCCAGTGGTCGGCATTGCCGGCAAGCCCCGGGTCCGGCTCGGCCTTGTAGTTCCAGTTGACGCCGGGATCGAAGAAGGTCTTGCCGTAGCCGAGCGGCATCTGCACGTAGAAGCGGCGGTCGCTGCCGCCGGCCTCCAGCACCAGCACCGAGAAGCGCCCCGAGGCCGACAGTTTTTCAGCCAGGACCGAGCCGGCCGAGCCGGAGCCGACGATGATGAAATCATAGGTCTGCATGATGGAAATGGGAGGCTCCGAAAAATTGGCTGCAGCCTAGACGCGACGGCATTCCGAAGTCGCCGCGCCATCCGGCATCAGTTGTGAAAAAAGCGACCGTCGAACCGATCAGGTTTGCGGGGATTCCCGACAATCGCGCTTGATATCTATCGTCCCGACAGCCTATGCGGTGGCACTATCTTGGCGCATAACTTTTCGGAGTTATGCTCTGGCCACTCTGCGGAAGGCAGGAAATCATATGCGGACCCTCCCTGACGCGTTCATTCCCGAACTGCCGGGCCACTACAGCGGCAAGGTCCGCGAAAACTACGATCTGGCGGATGGCCGGCGCATCATCATCGTCACCGACCGGCTCAGTGCCTTCGACATCATCCTGACCTCGATCCCCTACAAGGGAGAGATACTGACCCAGACGGCGCGCTACTGGTTCGAGGAAACCGCCGATATCTGTCCGAACCATGTTCTCGAATACCCCGACCCGAACGTCGTCGTCGGCACGAGGCTCGACATCCTGCCGGTCGAGATCGTCGTGCGCGGCTATCTGGCGGGAACCACCAGCACCTCGATCCTGACGCGCTACAAGCGCGGCGACCGCGACATGTACGGTATCCGCCTGCCGGACGGCCTGCGCGACAATGAAAAGCTGGCCGAGCCGATCATCACGCCGACCAGCAAGGCCGCGCATGGCGGCCATGACGAGCCGCTGTCGAAAGCCGAGATCCTCGAACAGGGTCTTCTCACGCAGGCGCAGTGGGACACCGTGTCCGGCTACGCTTTGCGGCTGTTCGCCCGTGGCCAGCAGCGCGCCACCGAGCGCGGCCTGATCCTGGCGGACACGAAGTACGAATTCGGCACCGACAGGAACGGGACCATCATTCTTGCCGATGAAATCCACACCCCGGACAGCAGCCGGTACTGGATCGCATCGAGCTACGAACAGGCGCTCGCCGACGGCAGCCGGCCGGAGAGTTTTGACAAGGATTTCGTCCGGTCGTGGGTCTCGGCGCGCTGCAACCCCTACAGCGACCCGATACCTGAGATACCGGCCGAGATCGTCGAACAGGCCTCGCATGTCTATGCGCAGGCCTATGAGGCGATCACCGGCAAGGAGTTCTCTCCGGACCTTTCCGGGAACAGCGTGCTCGATCGCATTCGCACGAACCTCAGGCGCTATTTCTGATCGATCTTCGCCGGGTGATGCGAACTGCCGTCCCATGGCCATGCCCAGGGTCTACGAACTCGGGTTAACCGGTCCTCGGAAACCTTCGCCGGTGTGTTGGCTGACGGAGCAAACGAAAAACCCGCCTGTGCGGCGGGTCACTGGCGCAAATCAGCACCATAGGCAAAAATGTACCATAGCTGAGGGCACCC
Source organism: Mesorhizobium sp. M7A.F.Ca.CA.002.04.1.1 (assembly GCF_004022805.1). Lineage (NCBI taxonomy): Bacteria > Pseudomonadati > Pseudomonadota > Alphaproteobacteria > Hyphomicrobiales > Phyllobacteriaceae > Mesorhizobium > Mesorhizobium sp. M7A.F.Ca.CA.002.04.1.1. The sequence continues at coordinate 4,643 of NZ_RZPL01000332.1, forward strand.
AGTCAAGAAAAAATTCCTATCGTGAAAAAGCTGCCCGGCAAAAAGGCTGCCGACACCGCGCGCCGGCTGTCGCAGGTCTTTTGCCAGTCCGAGCCTGTGGCCATGCCGTGGCTCGTTGACCTTCTGGCGCCGTGACGATACGGGATCGAGGGCAGCCAGTCTCGAAGGATTTCTCGCATGGTGCACTACGCTGAAGGACGGCCGCTTGGCGATCTGACGCTGCGCACCCTGGCCATGCCTTCGGACGCCAATGCGGCCGGCGACATTTTCGGCGGCTGGGTGATGGCGCAGATGGACCTGGCCTGCGGCATCCGCGCCGCCGAGCGCGCCAAGGGCCGCGTGGTGACGGCGGCGGTGAAAGAGATGTCGTTCGCCAAGCCGATGAAGATCGGCGACACGCTGTGCATCTACACCCATGTCGAGCGCGTCGGCCGCACCTCGATGACGCTCAAGGTCGAGGCCTGGGCGCAGCGCTACCTCTCCGACCTGATGGAGAAGGTCACCCATGCGGATTTCGTCATGGTGGCGCTGGATGGCGAGGGCAAGCCGAAAGCGGTTCCCGCCGAAGGCTGAGGCAAGCCGAAAAATCAGAAGCGCACTTGCATCGTGGCGCGGACGCCCTGGTCGGCCGCCTTCTTCCCGAACTGACCGGAGTAGCTGATCCCCAGCGTGGTGCTGTCGGCGATCCGGAAATCGAGCCCGGCCCCGACGATGGCTGTATCCCTAGCGATCGGCACGCCGGCAATGGTGAAGAGGTCGCCACCGGCGAAGGCCATGTCTGCGGTCGGCGTGGTGTCGCCGAAGGCATGACGCCAGCCGAGCGTACCCTGCGCGGTTGCTTGCATTCCGCCGAGGTCGAAGCCGGCCGAGGCCCGCAAGCCGAGCGTGGTGAAGGTGGTCTCGGTGGTCGAGGCAGCGGATGTGAGTGCGGCGGCGCGCCCCTTTTCCGTGAAGCTGTCGGTGTGGAGGTTGACATAGGCGAGACTGGCGAAGGGCTCGAAGGCAGCCATGCGCGTCTCGAGGCGATAGCCGGCCTCACCGAAGACCTGCGCGGTGCCGGCATCGTATTTCGCCGTCAGCGCATCGACGAAGCCTGGAACGACGACGTTGCGGCTGGTGTCGATCCGGTTCCAGCTGTAGGCGACGCCGCCGCGCAGGCCGAGGCCGTCCCACTGTCTACCGCCATAAAGGCTGATGTGATAGGTGTCGCTGGAGCCGGAAGAGGCATGATCGTCGACGTCGAAACTGGCGTGGTTGTAGCCGGTCAGCAGGCCGACCCGCCAGGCTTCGCCGATCACGGTGTCGGCGC
>NZ_RZPL01000333.1:0-5947 GCF_004022805.1 Mesorhizobium sp. M7A.F.Ca.CA.002.04.1.1
AGATAGGCCGGGGCAAAGGGCGTCGGTCATGACTGCGTCTGGCCACCGCTAGTTCCAGCGTCTGAACAGGGCGCTGGCATTCACGCCGCCAAAGCCGAAGCCATTGGAGATCGCGTACTCCATCTCCATGGGCCGGGGTGCGTTGGCGACGAAGTCGATTCCGTCGCCGGCCGGATCGGCCTCGCCCAGGTTGAGGGTTGGCGGGGCGACCTGATCCCTGAGCGCCAGGATTGCGAAGATCGCACCAAGCCCGCCGGCCGCTCCGAGCAGGTGTCCGGTCGCCGATTTCGTGGCACTGACAGCTATCGCGAAATCGCGCCCGAACACGCTCTTGATCGCTTCGATCTCACCCAGGTCGCCGACTGACGTGGAGGTCGCATGCGCATTGAGATGACGAACGTCGCGTGGCGAAATCCCTGCCTGGGCAATCGCGATCTGCATGGCCCGGCGCGCGCCGTCGCCGTCCTCTGGCCCGGAGGTGACGTGATGGGCATTCGCCGTCGTGCCGTAGCCGACGAGCTCAGCAATCGGTTTTGCGCCGCGCGCCAACGCGTGGCTCAACGCCTCGATGACCAGCACGCCGGCCCCTTCGCCCATGACGAAGCCGTCGCGCGATGTGTCGAAAGGGCGCGAGGCTTGGGCCGGCGCCCAATTGAAGCCGGTTGAAAGAGAACGAGCGGCGGCGAAACCGCCGAGACTGACGGTGTTGATGCACGCTTCCGTTCCGCCGCACACGGCGATGTCGGCTTCGTTGGCGCGGATCAGGCGGGCGGCGTCGCCGATCGCCTGGATGCCTGCCGCGCACGCCGTCACCGGTGCGCCGAGTGGACCTTTGAAGCCATGACGGATCGAGATGTGGCCCGCCGCGAGGTTCACCAGGAAGGACGGCACCGTAAAGGGAGACAGGCGGCGGGCGCCACGCAGGTCCACCGTGCGCACCGCCTCGGTGATGGCCGGGAACCCGCCGACACCTGAAGCGATGATCGTGGCCGTGCGCAGGCGATCCGTCTCCAAGGCAGGCTTCCATTGCGCCTGCGCAAGCGCCTCTTCCGCCGCCGCCAGCGCGAAGAGAATGAACCGGTCTACCTTGCGCTGATCCTTCGCGGACAGGACGGCATCGGCATCGAAACCAGCCTCGGGGTCTTCGCCCAGGGAGGGAACCACGCCGCCAATCTTAGCCGGCAGCTCTCCCACCACATCGTCAGGAAGCCTGCGAACGCCAGACCGGCCGGCAAGCAGGCGTGACCAGGACGCTTCGACATTGGCGGCAAGGGGCGTGACCGCACCCATGCCCGTGACGACAATCCGTTCCATCTGCTCTCCTATCCTTGCTGTGCTGGCGGCGCTGCTCGCGCCGTTCAAGTAGCGACTGCTTCGCGAACCTGATCGGCCGCCGCATCCAGAAAAGCCTGCGCAAGGTCGGGGTCGTTGACGACCCGCGACAGCACGACCGCGCCGACCATCGTCGAGAGAACGGCCATTGCCTTGTTGCCGGTCTTTTCGATGTCGCCCTCGCCAACCCAACCGCCGAGCATCTCGAGGTACGCCTTGATGCCGGCTTCGAATGACGCCTTCACCTCGGCACCTTGCCTGGCGGCATCCGAGCCGAGCGCAACGACCGGGCAGCCGTCCATCTTTTCTCCGCGATGATCCATGCTGAGGTAGAATGAGATCACCCCGTCGAGCGGGTTCCCGGGATTTGCCGCGGTCGCGGCCGACCATTTGTGGGTGGCGCTTTCCATCGCCCGCCTGGACGCCAGCGCCGCCAGATCGTCCTTCGACTCGAATTGCTTGTAAAAGGCGCCCTGGGTCAGCCCGGCCCCTTTCATCAGATCCTTGAGGCCGATGCCGTCGAACCCGCGCTCCCGAAAAAGCCGGCTTGCCACATTGATCACGGTCTCACGGTTTTCCGCGGCCTGAGTGCGACTTACACGCATCGTCATCTCCTTTTTTAGATTGCATTCGTAATCTATACCCTATATAGAGGGTGAACGCAATCTAAAAAAGGACAAATGAGATGATCCGCAAAACCTTGGGCGCCTCGCTGCTGGCGGCGCTGTTTCTTGCAACCCCGGCTCTTGCCGAGGAAGCCACCATCGGGCGCCCGATCGAAGGCGGTAGCCTGCACCAGGCACACCTGGACATGGTGGTCTACTACGTTCCGGACGGCGACCTGCTTGAGGTCACCGCCACTTTCGCACCGAAGACCGGGGGTGATCCGCTGCGGGTTGTCATGGGCCTCGCCAACAGTGACTCCGTGGCGTTTTCCATACCTGGCCACCCGGGCTCGCTCTACGCGTTCTCAAGGTCCGGTGAGGAAGTGACGGTCTCGACCGAGACGGACACATCCCTGCGAGCCGACGCGACAATGCCCTGACCTGACGCGCAGACCGCGGCCGAGCGATGCTGGCCGGGGTCTCGCGTCGGAACGGCGCGCCACCGATAAGTTTGGAGAGAGGTCACATGCTTTACAGCTATTTTGTCGAGAAATCGATCCGGCAGAGCTTCGACGACGTCAACAACCATCGCTGGGATGCGGCGGTGAAGGCCATCGCGCCGCATGTCCATCACCGGGTTGGTGGCGCACACGCGCTTGGTGGCGAGCGCCACGACAAGCAGGCCCTGCGCCGGTGGTTCGAGCGCCTCGGCCGTGTTCTGCCCACTCTCCATCTCACGGTCAACCACGTGTGGGTGAAGGGCTGGCCGTGGCATACCACCGTGTTTGCCCAGTGGGATGGCACCGCTACCCTGCTCAACGGCGATACGTCCTACGTCAACCGTGGTCTCCACGTGTTCACGCTGCGGTGGGGCAGGGTTCATGCGCTCGAGGAATTCTACGATTCACAGGCGGCGGCGCGCGCTCTCGCCGCCCAGGCCGCAGCCGGCCTCGAAGAAGCTGTCGCCGAACAGACAACAAGCTAGCACAAGCGCGGTCCGAGGACGCCCAAGGTCTACGGGCCGGTGGCGCCGATCGTCTTCGTCTCGTGCCTTGCGCCCACGCACTATGCGCGCAGGCTCGAGAAGCGAGCGCTGGCGCGCTGGACTGCAGGCCCTGCATCGATGCCGGTGCTGTCGCGGCAACGGTCGAGCCGAGGCAGGCATACAGCTTTCCTCTTGGGAATAGGACTTGACATCTTGCCGTTCGAATTGTCCATTTGAAGCTTGACCGGGCCGAACGGGGCGGCGAGGGACAGGGGCAAACCGGCGGGTGGATAGACAGTCGAGTCGAGTGCTGTTGAGGACGGTCGGGCTGACAAAAGCCTTTCGAGGGCTGGTTGCCCTGCGTGATCATTCCATCGAGCTCCACGAACGTGAAATCATTGGGGTAATCGGGCCGAATGGCTCGGGCAAGAGCACGCTTTTCAACCTGATCACCGGCTTCTCCCAGCCGAATTCCGGTAGCATCGAGATGGAGGGCCGGTCGATCGTCGGCCTGCGCACATCGCAGATCGTCGCGATGGGCATCGCCCGCACCTTCCAGGGCTCTCGCCTGTTCGGCAGCCTCAGCGTCGCGCAGAACGTGCTGACGGCGGCGCAGTTGCGCCATCCTGTCGGCGCCGCCGATACCGTGCTGCGCGGTCGGCGTTATCGCGAGCGGGTGGCCGCGACCCGGCAGAAGGCCGACGAACTCCTCGACCTCATGGGCCTGACAGATCAGGCCGGCAGGGTCGCCGCGGATCTTCCCTACGGCGATCAGCGGCGGCTGGAGATTGCGCGTGCGTTGGCGACCGGCCCGCAACTGCTGTTGCTCGATGAGCCCGCTGCCGGTCTTGATTCCAACGAGACCAAGGTGTTGGCAGCGCTGATCCGGACGATCCGTGACCGCTATGGCGTAACGGTGGTCGTTGTCGAGCACGACATGGACCTGATCATGGCGCTGTGCGAACGCATCCAGGTGCTGGCGACTGGCGAGGTGATCTGCGTCGGAACACCGGAGCAGGTACGCGAACACCCGAAAGTGCGGGAGGCGTATCTTGGCCACGCCTAGCCCCGTTCTGCTCAGTGTCGAGAACCTCGAGGTCAATTTCGGCGCGGTGCGTGCGCTGAAGGGCATTTCGCTCGACGTCCATGCCGGCGAGGTGGTGGCGTTGGTGGGCGCCAACGGCGCCGGCAAGAGCACGACCTTGCGCACCATTTCCGGCCTGTCGCGGCCGCGCGGCGGCAGGATCATCTTCGATGGCAAGCCGATTGGAGGTGTCGCTCCGTCGCGCATCGTAAGTCTGGGCATCGCGCAGAGCCCGGAGGGCAGGCGCCTGTTCGGCGGCCTGACGGTGGCTGACAATCTGCGGCTCGGCGCCTGCACCCGCACCGACAAGGATGCCATCCTCAGAGACAGCGAGCGCATGTTCATGCTGTTCCCGATTCTCAAGCAGCGGCTGAAGCAACTGGCCGGCACGCTGTCGGGCGGCGAACAGCAGCAGCTTGCTTTGGCGCGCGCGCTGATGGCGGCGCCGCGCCTGCTGCTGCTCGACGAGCCTTCGCTCGGCGTTGCGCCGCTGCTGGTCCGCCATATCTTCAGCGCGCTTGCCGAACTGAAGCGCCAGGGCATGACGATGCTGCTGGTGGAACAGAACATCACGCTCGCGCTGGACCTCGCCGACCGTGCCTATGTGCTGCGCACGGGCCAGGTGGCGCTGTCTGGCCGGTCCGCGGAACTGCGCGACAGCGAACGCGTGGCGCAGGCATATCTCGGGGCGGCAACATGACCCAGCTGGACTATATCCTGCAGCAGATCGTCAATGCGGTGAGCCTCGGCAGCCTCTACGCACTGGTGGCGGTCGGTCTGTCGATCGTCTTCGGCGTCCTCAAGCTCACCAATTTCGCGCATGGCGACGTCATGATGGTAGGTGCCTTCGGGGTTGCCTTGCTGGTCGGCATCGGCGTTCCGTTCCCGGTCGCCGTGATCTGCGGCATCGCCGCAGCCGCCGCCGCCGGCTTCCTCATCGAACGCATCGCCTACCGCCCGATCCGCGACGCGCCCGACGTTGCGCGACTGCTGACCAGCCTCGCCGTCACCTACATCATCGAGAATGTCGGCATCCTGGTGTTCACCTCCTCGCCGCGCAATTTTCCACTCCCCGATATTCTCAACACCTCCTGGGAAATGTCGAACGGCGCCATCACCTTCACCAGCATCAATCTCCTGACCATCGCGCTGACCTTCGTGTCGCTGCTGCTCCTCGGCTGGTTTATCACGCGCACCACGACTGGGCTCGGCATGCGCGCCGCAGCCGAGGACATGTCGGCGGCACACCTTGTCGGTCTGAACGTCAACCGGCTGATCATCGTCGCCTTCATCGTCGCATCCGCCTATGCCGGCCTCGCCGGCATTTTGTGGGCGGCACAGGCCGGCGTGGTGCAGCCGCAGATGGGCTTCACGCCGCTCCTGAAGGCTTTCGTGGCGGCAATCATCGGCGGCTTCGGGTCGATCGCGGGCGCCCTGGTCGGCGGCTACATATTGGGCGCGCTGGAGATATTCATCGTCGCATTCCTGCCGAGCAGCGTCTCGTCCTATCGCGACGCAATCGTCTTCGCCGTGCTGATCGCCTTTCTCCTGGTGCGCCCGGGCGGGCTGCTCCAGCCAAACCGGGAGATAAAGCTGTGAGCCGGGAAGCGCGGATCACACTCCTCGTCCTCGTCGCCGTGGTGGCGGGGGCAGCTGTCGCATTCGGTGCGCCGCACGTGCTGAGCGACTATTTCGTCCGGATTATCCTGCTGATCGCGCTGAATGCAATCCTGGTGCTGGCGCTGTCGCTGAGCAACGGTTTTACGGGCGTGTTTTCGCTCGGCCATGTCGGCTTCATCGGCGCCGGCGCGTATATTTCGGGAATCCTGTCGATCCCGGTGCAGCAGAAGATGGCATTGCTGCCGCATCTGCCGGGGTTTCTGCATGCTTTCAGCCTCCCCTTCCTGCCGGCGACGCTGGTGGCAGGTCTTCTGACGGCAT
>NZ_RZPL01000334.1:0-5899 GCF_004022805.1 Mesorhizobium sp. M7A.F.Ca.CA.002.04.1.1
GTCGGCGATGGAAAGGCCGCTTTTGCCGGCCATGGCCAGCATCTCGACCGCATTCTTGAACGGATAAGGCACTTTCTTGCCTTCCGTCGTCACCGATCCCTTGGCCTTCATCCGCTGCAGTTCCTCTTCGGAAACCACGAAGCCGCCGCCGATCGAATAATAGATGCGCTTGAGCAGCAGGCGGCCGCCGGAATCATAGGCGTAGAACGCCATGCCGTTGGCGTGGCCGGTGAGCGGCGTCTTGCGGTCCAGCACCAGATCGCTGGCCGGATCGAAGCGATAGGTGGGATGGCCGGGCGGCGAAATACGCTTTTCGGCGGCGATGCGACTGGCAATGCCATCGGCCTGGTCGGGATCGACCGTCTGCGGCGTCAGACCGGCAAGGCCGAGCATGACGGCGCGGTCACTGCCGTGGCCGATGCCGGTATAGGCGAGTGACCCGTGCAGGCTGGCGCCAAGGCGGTCGACCTTCACACCCGCCGGGCGCGGCCAGTCATTTCCCGCGACCTCGTCGAGAAACCGCGCCGCGGCGGTCATCGGTCCCATCGTGTGCGAACTCGAGGGTCCTATGCCGATCTTGAACAGGTCGAAAACCGAAAGGAACACGCGGCGTTGTCTCCTGGAGTCAGGTCGAGGACTACATATAGGAATTCCCACGATGTTTCCGCTCTTTTGGAAATCGCGGCGCTGCACCCGCCGACCTTGTTTGCTCCGGCAGCGACATTGGCACGATCGCTGAATGCGGACATCGAAGCGATCGCCCTGAATGTGATAAATTCAGGCCATGGGCGATTCCCTCGATCTTTCGACAGCCGATCTCGCGGCGCTGGCCTTCTTCCTCGTCGCGTGGCTGCTGCACACGTTTGCCTCCGACGGCAAGCTTGTCAGCCGGATGTCGCTGACGACGGCGATGAATGCACAGCGGCAAGCCTGGATGCGGACCATGGCCGAGCGCGAGATCCGCATCGTCGACACCGCCATCATGAGCGGGCTGCAGCAAGGCACCGCCTTCTTCGCCTCCAGCTCGCTGATCGCGATCGGCGGCTGCTTTGCCCTGCTCGGCGCGTCCGACCGGGTTCTTGAAGTGCTCAGCGACCTGCCTCTGGGTGGCGCGCCGTCGCGCGCGGCCTTCCAGATAAAGGTGTTTGGGCTGGTGCTGATCCTGGCGTTTTCGTTCTTCAAATTCGGCTGGGCGTACCGGCTGTTCAATTATTGCACGATCCTGATCGGCGCCGTACCGATCCCGCATGGCGAAGCCTCGCGCAATCCGGTCACCGAAACGGCGGTGTGGCGTGCGGCGCAAATGAACATGCTGGCCGGAAAGCACTTCAACTCCGGCCTGCGCGGCGTGTTCTTCTCGATCGGTTATCTCGGCTGGTTCGTCGACCCCATGGTGTTCGTGTTGTCGACGCTGTTGCTGCTGGCGGTGCTGGTGCGGCGCCAGTTCTTCTCGGCGGCCAGGCAGGCGGTGATCGGTCAGCCGCCCGGAAAAGGCTGATCGATCCGGCCTGACAGCCAGTAGGCAAAAAGCCCGATCCATTCCCGGATGGCCATGGTGGTGGCCCGCAGCGAATCGGCTGGATTGTCGCGGAACAGGCCGACGCCTTCCCGTCCCGAGGTGCGATAGTCGACCGGCCATGGAACGGTTGCAAAGCCGGCCTTGTCGAACAGCGCCTTGGCGCGCGGCATATGGAAGGCCGAGGTCACCAGCAGCCAGGTCTCGCCGGGCTTCGGCGTTACCAACTCCTTGGTGAAGACCGCGTTCTCATAGGTGTTGCGGGACTTGTTCTCCAGGATCATCCAGTCGGCGGCCACGCCAAGCGCGGTGAGCAGGCGCGGCGCGGTTGCGGCATCGCCCTCGCCATCGAGAAACAACGCGCCGGTGCCGCCGGAGACGACCACCTTGGCGGTGGGAAAGCGCCGGGCGAGAATCGCGGTCTCGACCATCCGATCGCCGCTGCTGTTCAGCTCATAGCCGCCGCGCGCCAGATTGATGGCGCCCTCGAAGCCGCCGCCGAGCACGACGATGCCGTCGACCTTTTCCGGCAGCGGCGGGCGTTGAAAGCGCTCTTCCAACGGATTGAGCATCATGGCGCCGAGCGACGTCCATGCTGACAGTGCAAGGATCAAAAATGCCAGCACGCTGCCGGCGGCCGCTAACCGTCGGCGCCCGATCGTGACCGCGAGCAGTCCCGCTAGCAGCAGGAAGATCGCCAGGTTGAGCGGCTGGATGAAGAACCAGAAGATCTTGGAAAGGTAGAAGAACATTGGCTGCCTATCGTCGGCTCGAATTCTCACGACCGATGAAGTGCTCGACGGCACTTGTCACAGCCTCGGCCTCGGGCCGGCTCAACTCCCTGCCGAAAACAAGGACGCCGTTGGTGTTGGTCAACCTGATGACTTCCGACAGCCCCGCTTCATCCGTTGGATAGGTATGGTCGAGGATTTCGGCCTCAAGGTGCCCTTTCAAAGGCAATGAGGAACGATTTCGCACAAAACCCCTGACGTCGCGCACGGCTGCCACGTCGGTTAGCCGCAGGGTTTCCTTGCCGAACACCAGCCACATGAAATCCTTGCCGAGGAAGTAGGTGAAGAGGGCAATGATCGCAGTGAACGACAGCAGTCCGAGAGTGCCGCTGGCGACGTTTGCGGGCGACGTGTCGGTCAATCCCATGTAGCCGGTATAGGCAACGATCGCGGCCCCAACCAGGACGAAGCCCATCCTGAAATCCGAGATGCGCGGTGGGTTGGTTATCAGCAGTTCGTCTTCCGTCTCGACGATGGAAATGCGAGACGGGGGCGGCATGCTACCACCATTTCTCCGGCTGGAATGTGCCGGCGGCTTGCTCGATGACGGCGGCGGTCTGGAACAGGGTTTCCTCGTCAAACGGCCGGCCGATCAACTGAAGCCCGAGCGGCAAACCCTTGGCGTCGAGCCCGGCGGGCACAGCGATGCCCGGCAGGCCGGCCATGTTCACCGTGACGGTGAAGATGTCGTTCAGGTACATCTTGACCGGATCGGCAGCCATGTCCTCGTCGGCGATGCCGAAGGCGGCGGATGGCGTTGCCGGGGTCAGGATGACATCGACGCCGGCGGCGAAGACAGTCTCGAAATCCCGCTTGATCAGATTGCGCACCTTCTGCGCCTGCAGATAGTAGGCGTCGTAATAGCCGGCCGACAGCACATAGGTGCCGATCATGATACGGCGCTTGACCTCACGGCCGAAACCGGCGGCACGGGTCTTCTCATACATGTCGACGATATCCTTGCCCGGCACGCGCAAGCCGTAGCGGACGCCATCGTAGCGGGCGAGGTTGGACGAAGCCTCGGCGGGCGCCACGATGTAATAGGCAGGCAACGCATATTTGGTGTGCGGCAGGGAAATATCGACGATCTCGGCGCCGGCGTCCTTCAGCCAGGCAATGCCCTTCTGCCACAGCGCTTCGATCTCTTCGGGCATGCCGTCGACGCGGTACTCCCTGGGAATGCCGACCTTCATGCCCTTGATCGGCTTGCCGATCGCGGCCTCATAGTCCGGTACCGGCATGTCGACCGACGTCGTGTCCTTCGGATCGACGGAGGCCATCGACTTCAGCAGGATCGCGGCATCGCGCACGTCACGAGCGATCGGGCCGGCCTGGTCGAGCGACGAGGCGAAGGCGACGATGCCCCAGCGCGAGCAGCGGCCATAGGTCGGCTTGATGCCGACCGTGCCGGTGAAGGCGGCCGGCTGGCGGATCGAGCCGCCAGTATCCGTCGCGGTCGCGCCGGCACACAGGAAGGCCGACACTGCGGTTGCCGAACCGCCGGAAGAACCGCCCGGCACCAGCTGCGCATTGTCCAGGCTGCGCGCGGTCCTGGTGCCGCCGGCCGAGACGAAGCCGCCATCACCCTGATGCGTCGTCGGCATCACCACCGTGTCTAGGCGCGAGCGCCGCCACGGATTGATGACCGGGCCATAGTAGGACGTCTCGTTGGACGAGCCCATGGCGAACTCGTCCATGTTGAGTTTACCGAGCATGACGGCGCCGTCGGCCCACAGATTTGACGTAACGGTCGATTCGTAGCGCGGCTTGAATCCGTCCAGCACATGACTGCAGGCCTGCGTATGGACGCCTTCGGTGCCGAACAGGTCCTTGATTCCGAGCGGGATGCCTTCCAGCGCACCGCCCTCGCCCTTGACCAGCCTTGCGTCGGACGCCTTGGCCATGTCGCGCGCCTTGTCGCCTGTCACCGCGACATAGGCATTGAGCGCGGGATTGGCGCGATCGATGGCCGAGAGATAGGCCTCGGTGATCTCGGTCGCGGTGATTTCCTTGCCGTGCAGCTTGGCGCGGGCCTGTGAAATCGTCAGCTGGGTCAGGTCGCTCATCAAAGGCTCTTTTCGTAAAACACCGACCACTCGGAATCGGGATAATCCAGCACCGGGCCGCAACGCGAAAACCCGGCGCGTTCGTAGACGGTCCACGCCGCGGGGTGACGGTCGCCCGTCTCCAGCACCAGGCGCTTCAGCCCCTCGTTGCGCGCCAGCGCCTCGACCTGCTCGACGATTTTCGCGCCGATCTTCTGCCCGCGATGCGAGGGCCGCGTGTACATGCGCTTGACCTCGCCGACAGCGCCGTCATGGCGTTTCAGCGCACCGCAGCCAATGGCCATGCCGTTGTCGCGGGCGATGAAGACAGTCGTGTCCTCACCAGCCATCTGCTCGACCGTCAGATGGTAGCAATGCTCCGGCGGCGTCAGTTCGAGCAAGGTCTGGTTGAGTTCCTCGACCAGGCCGCGCACGTCGTCCTGCAGTGGCGTTTCAATGGCGATGTCGATTGCCATCGGCCGGTTTACTCCACGACCTTCGGCACGAGGAAGAAATTCTCTTCGGTCGCCGGCGCGTTGGCGACGATGTCAGCTGCCTTGCCGCCGTCAGTAACAACGTCCTGACGCTTCTTCATGTCCATCGGCGTCACCGAGGTCATCGGTTCGATGCCGGAAACATCGACCTCATTCAGCTGTTCGACGAAGCCCAGAATGGCGTTCAGCTCGCCGGTCATCCGTTCGGCATCTTCCTCGCTCACCGCAATGCGGGCGAGATGCGCGACGCGCTTCACTGTCTGAAGATCTACGGACATGTTTTTGCCTCGGGGAAAACCAGTTCGGGCTATAGCGGCGCCGCGCGCGCTGCGCAACATGCATCGTGCGAGAGACCAGGCTGCGGCGGCGGCCTAGTCTTCGGCCATCGATCCACGCACAGGATGATGTCTACGGCAGGGCAACGCCCTCGCACAGATAGTAGCTGCCGCTGTTGCCGCTTGCTTCGCTTTCGTCGTTGACGGGCCGGACCGACACGAGATCGATCTGCTTGTCGTTCATTTGCGTCACCGAGAGGACATCCGGGAAGACATAGCCCGGTTCCTGGCAGAGGGCCGTCACCGCCCAGCTCGGCGAAGCGGTCGCCTTGCTGACCTGCAGAAACTCGCAATTGTATTCCACGCTCTGCAGGCCGTGCGCCGAAAGCACGATGTTGCCGGCGTCGATCAGCGTTTGCAGCGTGTCCTTTTTGGCCTGCGTGCAAAGCTCTTCGGACTGAAGGTAGACGCCTTCGATGAAATCATCCGCGGCCAGCGCGGGCGACGCCGCGACAAACATGGAAACGCAAAGAGATCGCCCCAATACCATGGATTTATTCCACTTTAGCTGTTTCTAGATCGTAATCGTCTCACCGATTTTCGGCAACGCCAGCCTTACACCGGATCCTTCCAGGCCGGCCTCGAACTTATCGGCGGTCGGGTCGATCATCGGAAACGTGCCGAAGTGGCAGGGAACCACGGTGTCGAATTTGAAGAAGCGCCGGCAGGCAAGTGCCGCCACCGCGCCGCCCATGGTGAAGCGGTCGCCGATCGGCAC